>JBEAVJ010000024.1:0-8119 GCA_041160995.1 Actinomycetota bacterium
GGCGAAATCGATGTCAAGGTGAGTGTTACTGCACACGCTTTCTCATCATCTGCTGTAGACAAGATCACTGCAGCCGGCGGCAAGACAAACGTTCTCTAAAAAGCGAACTTTTTAAGAAGAAAGAGACAGAGGAGAAGATAAATGCTTACAGCATTTGCTACAGCTTTTAAGACACCAGATCTGCGAAAGAAGATCTTCTTCACTCTCTCAATCATGGCTTTGTTCCGCTTTGGTTCAGTTGTTCCTACACCAGGTGTTTCATATACAAATGTGAAGCAGTGTTTAGCAACAACTGAGAGCAGTGGCTTGTTTGGTCTGATTAACCTATTCAGCGGTGGAGCTCTCATTCAGCTCTCTGTTTTCGCTCTAGGAATCATGCCGTACATCACCGCATCGATCATCGTGCAGTTGTTAACTGTTGTAATTCCTCGTTTCGAAGCTCTTAAGGCTGAAGGACAATCAGGAACTGCAAAGCTGACTCAATACACACGTTACTTAACAATTGGTTTAGCTATCTTGCAGTCAACAGGTTTGATCGCAGTTGCTCGTACACCAGGACGCTTAATCGCAGGTTGCGATCTTGCAATCATTCCTGACACTTCATGGCAGCGAATCGTGACAATGATCGTTGTAATGACAGCTGGTACATCGGTTGTTATGTGGCTTGGTGAGCTCATCACTGATCGTGGCGTCGGTAACGGTATGTCAATCTTGATCTTCACATCGATCGCAGCAAGCTTCCCAAGCCAGTTGTGGTCAATCCGCCTACAAAAGGGTCTCTTCGCCTTCTTCTTCATCTTGGCGGTAGGTGTCCTAATTATTGCTGCGGTTGTATTTGTTGAGCAGGCTCAACGACGTATCCCAGTTCAATATGCAAAGCGCATGGTTGGACGTCAGGCATACGGCGGAACAAGCACATACATTCCAATCAAGGTAAACCAGGCTGGTGTTATCCCAGTAATTTTCGCTTCATCATTGCTTTACATTCCTTCACTAATCGTTAACTTCACAGGCAGTACATCTGCTTGGGCGGTATGGATTAGCCGTAACTTTGTAAATGGCGACAACATTATTTATGTACTTACATATGCAGCGTTGATTATTTTCTTCACATACTTCTATGTAGCAATTACCTTCAACCCAGATGAGGTTGCAGACAACATGAAGAAGTACGGTGGATTTGTTCCAGGTATCCGTGCTGGAAAGCCAACATCTGAGTACTTGCAGTATGTTCTTTCACGCATCACAGCACCAGGTTCTCTCTACCTTTCACTTGTTGCAGTAATTCCAATTGGTGCACTCGTACTCTTTGGTGCGACACAGAACTTCCCATTTGGTGGAACTGCGATCTTGATCGTTGTTGGTGTTGGTCTAGATACTGCAAAGCAGATTGAATCTCAGCTACAACAACGTTCATACGAGGGATTCCTTAAGTAATGCGTTTAGTCCTGGTAGGTCCACCAGGTGCTGGCAAGGGAACGCAAGCGCAATTCCTAGCTGCACACTTTTCTATTCCACATATTTCAACTGGTGATATTTTTCGCGCCAATTTGAAGGCTGGAACAGATCTGGGTAAACAAGCACAAACCTTCATGGATCGTGGCGAGTTAGTTCCAGATTCAGTTACAAATGAGATGGTTAGAGATCGTCTAACTCATGATGATGTTGCCAACGGTTTTATTCTCGATGGATTCCCACGCAATGTTGCCCAAGCTGAAGTTCTTCGAGCGATTCTTGCAGAAAAGAAAAGCCCACTTCAGGCGGTCTTAGAGTTTTCAGCACCAGATGCAGAGATCATTGCGCGCTTATTGCAACGTGCGGAGATCGAAAAGCGTGTTGACGATAAAGAAGATGTCATCAAGCGACGCCTAGAAGTGTATGCAGAGCAGACCGCTCCAATCATCTCCTTCTATCGCAATGAGGGATTACTAATTTCAGTTAGCGCGGTTGGAAATGTTGAAGACATTACTGCCAGCGCAATTTCAGCTCTAAGCCGCGTCGCACAGTAGGTTTTTGCTCATGGCTATTCAGGTTAAAACCCTTGATCAATTAAAGACGATGCGCCGTGCGGGCTTAGTTGTTGCAGAGATTCACAAGGCAATTCGTGATGCGATTAAGCCTGGCATGACAACTAGCGCACTCGACACCATCGCTGAAGCGGTTATCAAGCGCAATGGTGCAACCTCAAACTTCAAGGGCTATCACGGTTTTCCCGCAACAATCTGCGTTTCAGTCAATGATGAAATTGTTCACGGCATTCCTGGTGATCGTGTTATCAATGAAGGCGATGTCGTATCAATTGACTGTGGTGCAATTATCGATGGCTGGCATGGAGATGCAGCATTTTCTATCGGTATCGGTGCGGTTGATCCTGAGGATCAGAAGTTAATGGATGTTTGCGAAGAATCAATGTGGCGAGGAATTGCAGCTGGAAAGAATGGTGCAAGACTTTCCGATATTGGTTATGCAATTGAGCAGTACACAAACTCTCAGGGCAAGTATGGAATTTTGCAGGAGTACGGCGGACATGGCATTGGAACAGAGATGCATCAAGAGCCACATGTACTTAACTTTGGTAAGGCGGGTAATGGTCCGGAGATCATCCCCGGCTTTGTTTTAGCGATCGAGCCAATGATTACTCGTGGTTCAGCCCGCACTAAAGTTCTAGGTGATGATTGGACCGTTGTCTCTGCTGATAAGTCGCGTGGGTCACACTTTGAACATACCTACGCGATCCTGCCCGATGGCAAACCATTTGTTCTCACAGCATTTGATGGTGGTAAGGCTGAGCTTTCTCGCCTCGGTGTTGCTGTTTCAGATCTTCTGTAAAAATAAGGATTTCGTTACCTTTTTGATACTTAAACCCCTTACATCTCACCCTTGAAGCCTGTATTTTCTCTCCATCCCTCACCCTCGAGGGGCATTAACTACGGAGAACTCATCGATGAGAAAAAACTCTTTTATCCGCTTTGCTATTGCGGCAACTGCAGTTGCCGCATTGGTAGGCACAACACTTCCAGCTCAAGCTGCTGTGAAGCCAGCAAACAAAGCAGTTATTGGAGATGACTGCACAGCAGCCGCTGCAAAAACTAACAAGATTGCAAAGGGTCGCGGAGTAGATGGCTCAGATTTAACATGCATGGTTGTACCAACAGGCTCATACAAGGGTCAAACAAAGTGGTGGTACAAGGATGTTAAGCCTCTAAAGAACATTGACTGGACTGTTCCAGCAAACCCAGGTGGATACTCACTCACAAGTAACGCAATCAGCGACACATTAAAGGCTGAAGGCTTGCTTGGCGAGTACTCATCAACATTCAAGCCAGGTGCCGGTGGCGCTGTTGGTCTTGGAGCATTCCAAGAGATCAAGGGCAAGCCAGAGGCTGCTCTCGTAACTGGAATCGCAATGACTGGTGGACTTTACTCAAACAAGTCACCACTTAATCTTCTTGCTTCTACACCAATTGCAAAGGTTCTTCGCGAATACAACGCAATTGTTGTTCCAGCTAACTCTAAGTACCGCAACCTAAAGCAGCTTATGGATGATCTCAAGGCGAAGCCAAACGGTGTTGCAATCGCTGGCGGTAGCAAGGGTGGAATCGATCACCAAGTAATTGGTCTGCTTGCACAAACTGCAGATATCGATCCAACAAAGTTGAACTACGTTGTGTTCTCTGGTGGTCCAGAAGTTCTTACTTCAATCCTCAGCGGATCAACTCAGGTTGGTATTTCAGGTTCATCTGAATTCAACGCATTCGTTGCTTCAGGCAAGGTTCGTGTACTTGGAGTCTCATCTGCAAAGCCACTTGCTGGCTTCAAGGGTCAGACATTTGTTCGACAGGGTTACAACCTTGTCTACGGAAACTGGCGCGGAATTATGGCTCCAGCTGACATTTCAAAGGCTGATTACAACAACTTCATCAAGGTGATCGACATTATGCACATCTCACCTTCATGGAAGGAACAGCTCAAGAAGAACAACTGGGACAACGAGTTCGAAGCCGGGGCTAAGTTCAAGACTTTCCTCGAGAAGCACATCCCAGAAATCAATAAGGTAATGAAGGGTCTTGGAATCTAATTTGATTCTCAACAAGCTCTCTAAGCAAGGAAAGGGGGAGCTGGCATTTGCCAGCTCCTTCTTCTTGCTTGGAATTTTTGTTGCTTGGGATACGGCCGGTATGGATATCCCACAAGATAATTCAATTGTTAGCCCACAAACCTTTCCATACATGGTTGCAGCCTTCGCATCACTTGTAGGTTTTGGATTGATAGTGGATGTCTTAAGAGGACGAACTGGAGTTCCAGAAGGCGATGAACCAGGAGATCCATACTCACCACTTAATTGGAAAACAATGGCAATTGTTGCCACAGCAATTGGCATGCATGTCATTTTGTTAGAGATCGCAGGGTATGTAATTGCTGCAACGGTGTGTTTCTGGGGAGTGGCGTACGCCTTTGGATCCCGCAAAATTCTCAAAGACTTTGTAATCAGCGCTATCTTTGCAAGTATTGTTTATTTCGCCTTCAGTAAAGGTTTGAATATCAACCTACCTTCGGGTTTCTTTGAAGGGATCCTTAAGTAATGGGTAATAACTTTGCATTGTTGTTAGATGGTTTTCAAACCGTATTTACGCCAACAAACCTAATGTTTGGCTTGTTGGGAACTTTCCTGGGAACACTTGTTGGAGTGCTTCCAGGAATCGGCCCAGCACTTGCTATTGGTTTGTTGCTACCAATTACCTTGACGGTTAATCCAACCTCAGCGCTGATTATGTTTGCCGCTATTTTCTATGGCGCAATGTATGGCGGATCTACAACCTCAATTCTTCTCAATACGCCCGGTGAGAGCGGATCAGTTATCACCGCCCTTGAAGGCAACAAGATGGCAAAAGCAGGTCGCGCAGGTGCAGCGCTTGCTACAGCAGCGATCGGCTCATTCGTTGCTGGCTTAATCGCAACAATTCTTTTGGCCTTTGGCGCACCTGTTTTGGCGGAGTTCGCCTTAACAATTCAACCAGCAGGGTATTTGGCCTTGATTATCTTGGCTTTTGCAACTGTTGGAACGCTACTGGGAACCTCACGTATCCGTGGATTAATCGCGCTATCGATGGGTCTTGTTATCGGCTTAATCGGTGCAGATCTTCAATCAGGTGCACTTCGCCTTACCTTTGGAAACTTAAATGCCATTGATGGAATTGAAACGGTAACTGTAATCGTTGCCATTTTTGCACTAGGCGAAACCTTGTATCTAGCTAGCCGTCATACATTAGTAAAGGCATCGGTTTTACAAGTTAATGGAAAAGCTTGGATGACCCGTGAAGATTTCAGACGTTCCTGGAGACCATGGCTTCGCGGAACTGCAATTGGTTTTCCATTAGGTGTAATCCCTGCTGGTGGCTCTGAAGTTCCAACATTCCTGTCCTATGGCGTTGAAAAAGCATTATCAAAGAACAAGGATGAGTTTGGTAAGGGAGCGATTGAAGGTGTTGCCGGCCCAGAGGCTGCAAACAATGCAAATGCTGCTGGTGTATTGGTCCCAATGCTTGCGCTCGGTTTACCAACATCTGCAACAGCTGCCGTTGTTTTGGTTGCATTCCAATCATTCAATATTCAGCCAGGTCCGATGCTTTTCCAAACCAATCCTGAAATCGTATGGAGCTTAATCGCATCGCTTTTTGTAGGAAACTTCTTACTGTTGGTGCTAAATCTTCCTTTGATTCGTTTCTGGGTAATGCTTTTGAAAATTCCTTCTCATTATCTGTATGCAGGAATTACGACTTTTGCACTGTTGGGTGCATATGCACTCAATAACTCAACATTTGACTTACAGGTCGCTCTAGTTGTGGGTGTTATTGGCTTCTTGTTCCGTCGTTTCGGTGTTCCAATCACACCATTGATTATCGGCGCGATTCTTGGGCCACTATCTGAGCTGTATTTCAAGAGATCGCTACAAATCAGCCAAGGTGATTGGGCAATCTTGATCGATGGAACCTTCCCTAAAGTGATCTACGGAATCCTGATTCTTGTAATCATCGGACCTCTTGTTTGGAACTTCAAGAAGACCTTCGCAATTAAGAAGTAAATGGCTGCAGATAAGTTACTTCCGTGGGCCAAGCCGCTCCTGGTTTCATCGACGCTAACCCAAGCAACGATCTATGTTCTTCGCCCGATGATTACTTATCGTGCAATTGAATTAGATGCTAACGCCGCTCAAATTGGTTTGATTGCCGCTTTGTATGCACTCTTTCCAGTATTGCTCGCTCTGCAATTTGGATCTTGGGTGGGAAAGCTTGGCGAAGCGAAGTTCATCATCTACGGAACCTTAGCGATGATGGTTACATCGGCAGCACTTATATTTGCCAACAATCTTGTAACCCTCGGAATTGCAACGGCAGCTGCAGGTCTTGCACATCTGGCCTGCATGGTCGGGGGACAGTCGATGGTTGCATTACGAGCACCCCGCGAAAGTTATGACAGATACTTTGGCTTTTATACCTTTAGCGCATCTGTAGGTCATATGTTGGGCCCAATCATTGCAACGATCGTTGCCGGTTCAAATGGAACCCTTCCTAAATCAACTTCAAATGCTTTCTTGCTCGGAGTTGTGTTAACTATTTTCGCCTTGGTGCCAGTGATCAAGTGGCGCAATGAAAGACCAACAGTTGAGGCAAAGGAAAACTCTGAAGGAACATTTAGAGCCGCCGCAAAGCTAGTAAAGCGTCCAGGAATCATGGCCGCTATCTACATCTCGCTGGCTATTTCATCAGCTGCAGATGTTCTAGTTGTTTTCTTGCCACTATTTGGAACTGAAAACAACTTTTCTCCTTATGCAATCGGAGCAATACTTGCTATTCGTGCCGGCACAACGATGATGTCTCGCTTTTTCCTCGGACGCCTCAGCCAACGTTTTTCAACTTTTCAATTGTTGTGGTGGAGCACCATCATCTCTACCTTGTGTTGTGGAGCCATGGCATTTACTAATACGCCAATTTCATTAGGTGTAGTTGTCTTTATTGCGGGATTCTCATTGGGTGTAGGACAACCATTAACGATGTCCCTCGTTTCTCAAAAAACAGATAGCAGTGAGCGTGCACTCGCAGTATCTGCTCGATTGATGGGCAATAGATTTGGCCAATTCCTGGTCCCGGTAACCGCCGGTGCCCTGGCTGCAGCATCTGGGGCAGGGGCGGTTTTCATCGGCTTGGCGGTCTTGCTGGGCAGCTCGATTTTCAGCGTAAAACGCAACTGATCTGTGGCCTGAATTACAACAATGTAGTTCATTGGGCGGATTTCCCTTATTTGAGCCTGAGCCCTAAACTACGAGTTCGCTTGTTTCACGCTTAAACAGAAATGTAGGTACAGCTTGGCTAAAAAAGATGGCGCCATCGAGATGGAAGGCACCGTTGCTGAAGCTTTACCTAACGCGATGTTTCGTGTGGAGCTAACTAACGGACATAAAGTCCTCGCTCACATTAGCGGCAAGATGCGAAAGAACTACATTCGTATTCTTCCTGCCGATCGTGTGATCGTTGAAATGAGTCCGTACGACCTAACAAAGGGTCGAATTATTTATCGTTATAAGTAACAAGGGGAGCAATAGACATGAAGGTTAATCCAAGCGTTAAGAAGATTTGCGATAAGTGCAAAGTCATTCGCCGCAAGGGTCGCGTCATGGTGATTTGCGAAAACCTCGTCATGGTGATTTGCGAAAACCTGCGTCACAAGCAACGTCAAGGCTAAGCACTAATCGTTTTACCAGCAGTACAAATTAATAAATAACTCGTATTACGACTTCAGCAAGTAATTGCAGAAGACCTTTGGACTGGTAGGCCAGAGAACAGTAATGCGGAGGACCTCCAGATATAGATAGGTAGATACATGGCACGTCTCGTCGGTGTCGATCTTCCACGCGAAAAGCGTTTGGAAATCGCACTCACTTACATTTTTGGAATGGGTCTTACCCGTTCACAAAAAACATTAGCAGCAACTGGCATTAGTCCAGATATTCGCGTTAAGGATCTGCAAGAAGCAGATCTAGCAAAGCTTCGCGAATACATCGAAGCAAACTTCAAAATCGAAGGTGACCTTCGTCGTGAAATTTCTGGCGACATTCGTCGCA
>JBEAVJ010000123.1:0-2706 GCA_041160995.1 Actinomycetota bacterium
CCTTTGATTGCTGATTCATGTATGAAGTCTATCCTTTATGCCTGTAGGCTCTGCGACTATGTCAGAAGTTAAAGCAGGATTTGCGCGTGATTGGGTTGAGTTTTTTGACCCCAATGATGCAGAGACAATCTTTAAGTGCGATCTCACTTGGTTAACTTCCTATTGGACTTGTATCTATGGCGATGGTTGCCAAGGTGTCTTTAAGAATCAGCCAAATTCAGGGTGTTGCACAGAAGGTGCGATGTACACCGATGAGGATGATGAAGAGCGCACCATGAAGGCAGCTGCTTATCTGACCCCCGATATGTGGCAGTTCTACAACGAGGCTCGTCCAAAGAAGCCTGGTGGTGCACTGAGAATTTCTGAAAAAGATGAAGATGGCGAACGCAAAACTCGTCGTGTCGAAGATGGTTGCATCTTTTTAAACCGTAAGGGTTATGAAGCAGAAGGTTTCACAGGATCATTTGGTTGCGTGCTGCACCATGTTGCACAACGCGATGGAAAGCACTTTGCAGATACAAAGCCTGATGTTTGCTGGCAGTTGCCATTGCGTCGAAGCTTTGAAACTCGCGAATACGGTGAGCGTGAATACTCAGTAACTGTGATTGGCGAATACGAACGTCTTGCATGGGGCGATGGCGGCGATGACTTTGATTGGTACTGCACTAGCAATAGCGATGCGCATGTTGGAACTCAGCCCGTGTACATCTCAAACAAGTATGAACTTGAATTGTTGATGGGTAAGGATGCCTACGCCGAATTAGCACGCTTGTGTGATGTCCGAATGGAACACATTCGCGATGCTGCCGCACGCTCACTTCCACTATTTATCATTCAGCATCCAGCAACTTTGGCCGCCCAGAAGAAATAGTCAGCCCCTTGTCATAGGGTTACCTCATGGCCAAGGTTGAAAAAGATCCATTCCGCTGCACCGAGTGCGGTTGGACATCCCAAAAATGGGTTGGTCGCTGCGGAGAGTGCCAAGCATGGGGCGCAGTCGAAGAGATCGCTGCTCCTAAAAAACTTTCACTTGTAGCGGGAAATGTCACCGCTAAAGCAACTCCTATCGGCGATGTTGATCTCTCTGCTGCACATGCACGTGCAACTGGTGTCTCTGAATTAGATCGAGTTTTAGGTGGCGGATTAGTACCAGGGGCTGCGATTTTGCTTGCTGGCGAACCTGGTGTTGGTAAATCAACATTATTACTTTCGGTTGCTGCACAAAGCGCAGCAAAGGGAATTCCTGCGCTTTACATCAGCGGTGAAGAGTCTGCATCACAGGTCCGACTTCGCGCAGAACGAATCAAAGCTATTGATCCTCAATTATTTCTTGCCTCTGAAACAGATCTCGGCGCGGTAATCGCACATATCGATGCGGTTAAACCACAACTTGTAATCATCGACTCTGTTCAAACAATTGGAAGCTCAGCAGCAGATGGTGCACCTGGTGGAGTTACTCAGGTTCGCGAAGTCGCTGGTGCGTTGATTCGTATTTGTAAAGATCGTGACATCACATTGCTTCTTGTAGGACATGTAACTAAGGATGGATCAATTGCAGGACCTCGGTTACTTGAACACATCGTTGATGTTGTCTTGCAGTTTGAAGGAGAGCGCCACTCACGCCTTCGTTTAATCCGTGCAATCAAAAATCGCTTCGGCGCATCAGATGAGGTTGGCTGCTTTGATTTAAGTGATACCGGAATTGAGTCTGTGCTAGATCCAACTGGTTTGTTTACATCACGTCACGCCGAACCTGTTCCTGGAACTTGTGTGACCGTTACCCTCGAAGGCCGTCGTCCATTACTTGCAGAGATTCAAGCTCTAGTTTCTGCAGGACGTGAAAATGATTATGGAAATGCACGTCGAGTTGTCTCTGGATTGGATTCGGCTCGCACATCTATGACCCTTGCAGTTCTAGAACTCCGCGCACATGTCCGTGTTGGCGGAAGAGATGTTTATGCAGCAACTGTAGGCGGTATGAAAATGACTGAGCCCGCCGCTGATTTAGCCCTGGCTTTAGCGGTTGCATCTGCTGCAAAGGGTCTTGCTCTGCCAGCGGATTTAGTTGCCATTGGTGAGGTTGGCTTAGCGGGAGAGATCCGCAAGGTAAGCGGTGTAACTCGCAGACTTCAAGAGGCGTATCGCCTTGGCTTTAAGCGCGCATTAGTTCCAACAGGTTCAGATACAAAGATCGATGGCATGGAGATCGTTGAAGTTTCACGGTTAGATGCCGCACTAAAACGGGTAAAAATCACCGGCGAATGAGCTCGTTAGAAAAACCAATTCTTGCGTGGTTTAAGAAAAACAAAAGAGATCTTCCATGGCGTGACACAACACCGTGGGGTGTCATGGTCAGTGAGTACATGTTGCAGCAAACACCAGTCAATCGAGTTCTTCCTAAATGGAATGAGTGGATGGAGCGTTGGCCGACGCCAAAAGATTTAGCAAAGGCAACACCAGCACAAGTCATTACCGCCTGGGGTCGTTTAGGGTATCCACGTCGCGCACTTCGACTACACGCTGCGGCACAGATCATCGCTGAAGATTTCAACAACCAAGTTCCAGAGGATCAAGAGACTCTTCAACTACTGCCAGGAATTGGTGAATACACAGCAGCAGCGATTGCGGCTTTTGCATTTGAACAACGTTCTCTCGTTATGGATGTGAACATCAGACGTTTACTTGTCCGTGCAATTGATGGAGAAG
>JBEAVJ010000025.1:0-11512 GCA_041160995.1 Actinomycetota bacterium
GTGGAGCTAAGGGGATTTGAACCCCTGACCCCCTGCATGCCATGCAGGTGCGCTACCAGCTGCGCTATAGCCCCGATTTTTGTGCGAGTGCAGACCTTACCGCATTTGCTGCGGTGAGCTTCAAGCTGAAGTTCCACCACTTTCTTCACCATATACAGGCTCTGGAATAGAGCCGGCGTTGTGTTCCACCAAATTCCATTGTCGTGGATTTCGCTCCAAGATCGACCACGATGCATTTGAAAGTCCGCCGATTACGCCCCAGTGGGACATAGGTAGTTGTAGCAAAGATCCCAAGATGCAGCGTGCTGTGCCTCCATGGGTAGTAACTACTAACAACTGATCTGTTTTGTCGCCAAGGGCTTTCTTAATCGCTCGCACTGCACGATCTGCAACCTCGCTGCGTTTTTCACCTGTTGTTCCTGCAGGATTATCTTCACCATCGATCCAACGAATAAAGTTGTGGAAATCTTCGGCGCGATTTTCTGCACCGGTTTTTCCTTCCCACAAACCACCATTTGTTTCACGCAAATCTGCATCTATTTCAACTGTAAGACCAGTTAAATTGGCAAGGGATTGCGCAGTATCTCGAGCACGTCCGAGATCGCTCGAAATAATCATCGTTGGATTCATCCCCGCAAGAATTTGTGCAGCATGTTGTGCCTGGAATCGTCCGACTTCATTGAGATCAATATCTGAATGTCCTTGAAAACGATTGACTACATTCCAATCAGTTTGGCCGTGACGCCATAAAACAACACGATTAGCGGCCATTAACGGCAGCCTCCCTCACAGCTTCCAAATCAATTGTTGGGCAGTCATTCCACAAGCGATCCAGCATGTAGTACTTGCGAAGTTCAGCGCTCTGTACATGTACAACTAGATCTGAATAATCCAGCAGGATCCATTCTGCGCCATGTTCACGGCGAACTGGCTTGTCTCCAAATGCAGCTAACTGGCGTTCTACCTCATCGGCGATTGAATCTACCTGCGCCTCATTTTGTCCTGTAGCAATGAGGAAAACTTCGCTCAGAACTAATTGATCTGATAAATCCAAGGCCACAACATCTACCGCAATCTTGTCGATCGCAGCTTTGGCGGCTAATTGGGTGATGCAGCTACCGATGACGATACATCTGCGCTCAAACCTTGACGAATAGTGGTGGCTGCAACATCTAGCGCCCCAATATCTACGCCATTTCCTGCATATCCAGGTCTTCCAATTACTAGGAACTCGACCATTCCCCGCAACTCATCTATGCGATGCCATTGATCCAATTTTTCCGCGGCATCTTGACCGACAATCAAAAGGATGGAGTCACCGGGATAACTTTGGGCAACCGCTTCAACTGTATCGATGGCGTAGCTTGGCCCCATTCGAAGAATCTCAATGGGATTAACCTGAACCTTCGATGCAATCTCTTGTGGCAAATCTGCTAACGCTAATTGGCACATCGCACGCCGTTGTTGTGCACTCGCTACTGGGGCCTTGTCACGAAGTAATGGTTCGCCTGCAGGTACAACCAATAATTGGTCGACTAAATCTTTTTCAAAGAGTTGGGTTATTACATGCAGATGACCCAGATGAATCGGGTCAAAGGTTCCACCGTAAATACCTACTCGGGACAAATTAGTCTCGGTCTAGGCGAAGAACTAAATACAAAAAGAGTGACATCACGACAAATGTGAAGACTCCAAAAAACAATGGTGAGGCAGGAAGTTCGCGAGTAACCTCGCTAGCAAGTGTGATCATGGTTGGAATACTACTACTTGCCCGCCAATAGCTCTTTAAATCGCGCTTCATCGATTACTGGAACCCCTAATTCCTGAGCTTTAGCCAGCTTTGAACCAGGGTCGCTTCCTACCAATACATAATCGGTCTTCTTCGATACCGATGAAGCGGCCTTTCCGCCATGGGCTGCGATTGTTTCTGAGATTCCATCACGAGAAAAAGATTCAAGCCCGCCAGTGACAACAAAGGTGAGCCCCGCCAAAGTTTGTGGAAGTTGTTCTGTTTGTTGAACAACCATGCACACTCCAGCTTTTTCCCATTGAGTGATGATCTCTTTATGCCACTTAACCTCAAACCACTCCACAATTGATTCGGCAATGATTTGTCCGACGCCATCAATATCTGCCAACTCCTGAGCACTTGCCTCAGAAATCGCTTTTACCGAGCCAAGAGCAGATGCCAAACCTTGTGCCGCCGTTGGGCCAACATGACGAATTGATAGTGCGACAAGAGTGCGCCACAGTGGACGGGTTTTTGCTTCCTCTAGCGCCGCCAACAACTTATCTACATTTGCAGCCGGCGTTCCATCCTTCTTAGTGAAGAAATCAGAGGTGACAAGCTTTTCTGCGGTGAGATCAAATAAATCTGATTCATCGGTAATGATTTTTGCATCCAGCAATGCAGTTGCTGCTTCGTAGCCAAGAACATCAATATCGAGCGCTGCGCGAGATCCGATGTAATAAATTCGCTCACGAAGTTGTGCCGGACAACTTTGTGTATTTGGGCAACGAATATCCACATCGCCTTGACTCATTGCCCGAAGCTCGGAGCCGCATTCGGGACACTGCGTTGGCATCACAAATGCCCGCTCTGATCCAGTGCGCTTTTCAAGCACTGGCCCAAGTACCTCTGGAATTACATCGCCCGCTTTTCGAATGACAATGGTGTCACCGATTAATACACCTTTACGCACGATCTCTTCGGCGTTATGCAAGGTTGCATTGGTAACCGTTGATCCAGCTACCTTCACCGGTTCCATGTACGCAAATGGAGTAACTCGTCCTGTACGACCTACGCTGACTTTGATATCAAGCAAAACAGTGGTGACCTCTTCAGGCGGATACTTATACGCAATAGCCCACTTAGGTGCGCGCGAGGTAAAGCCCAATTGTTGCTGCTGAGATAGTGAGTCGACCTTGATGACAACACCATCGATTTCATGTTCAACATCGTGGCGATGATCTGCATAGAACTGAATGAATTTCTCAACCTCAGCCCGAGTACCGCAGACCTTAAATCGATCACTTGTTGGCAAACCTAAGCCCTTTAACTTTTCATAAGCACCGCTTTGTGAATCAAAATCAATACCTTCGCGCGCACCGACGCCATGTACTACAACTGACAAGGGACGTGAAGCGGTAACACGTGGATCCTTTTGTCGCAAAGAGCCGGCAGCGCCATTACGCGGATTAGCAAAGAGTTGCTTACCCGCCTCTTCCAAGGATTCATTGAGTTCATTAAAGGCTTGTATCGGAAAGAAGACCTCGCCGCGAACCTCAATCAAGGATGGCAATACATCACCTTTTAACTGATGCGGAAGATTTCTAATTGTTTTGACATTCAGTGTGACATCTTCACCGGTAACGCCATTGCCGCGGGTCAAGCCGCGAACTAAAACTCCATTTTCATAGGTCAGATTAATCGCTAACCCATCAACCTTTACTTCGCATAAGTACTGGGGTTGTGTAATCTCTTTTTCAACGCGATCAAACCACTGTGCTAACTCATCTGTATCAAAGACATTGTCCAGGCTCATCATCTTTTCGATGTGATCACGTTGCTCAAACTGGGTAGAAAAACCTCCACCTACATGTTGCGTTGGAGAATCGGCCTCACGCAGCTCTGGATTCTTATCCTCTAAAGTTTGAAGCTCACGCAATAGCGCATCAAACTGTGCATCGGTAATTGTTGGTTGATCTAGAACGTAATACTTGAATTGATGATCACGGATCTCATGGATCAGCTCGGTCATGCGATGACGGGCTTTGTTACTCATTCTGTCTCACAAATTGTTGCTGACCCTACGACGCGATCACCATCGTAAATAACCATCGCTTGTCCTGTTGCCAGGCCAAGTAGAGGCTCTTCTAGCGTTGCAACCAACAAGGTTCCATCGAAGTAATAGGTGCAGGGCAATGCGGCGCCATGGGCACGTACCTGAACAAATCCAGTTTTGATTTGGGAATCAACCGCTGGTCCGCACCAAACGGGACGTTCTCCCCGCATTGTTGTGATTGCTAAATCTTCACGCGCACCAACAACAACTGTGTTTGTAACTGGTTCAATCTTTAAAACAAATCGTGGTGAACCATCGGCGGTAGGAACAGTTACCGTCTGCGGTTGGAACAGTTAGCCCCAAACCTTTTCGCTGTCCGATTGTGTAGGTGTAAGCGCCTTTATGTTCGCCAATCTTCTTTCCATCTTGATCAACAATTGGGCCGACCTCGCTACCTAGTCGATCGCGCAGCCAACCAGCGTTGTCTCCTGATGGAACAAAGCAGATGTCGTGGCTATCAGGCTTTTGTGCAACAGCTAATCCTCGACGTTCCGCTTCGGCGCGAATATCAACCTTGGTTGTATCCCCCAAAGGAAAGATTGCTCCATTGATTTGTTCAACGGTCAGAACAGATAAAACATAGGACTGATCCTTTGAGTGATCAACTGCGCGATGCAGCGTTTTCCCTTCGGGACCTATCTGTGTACGTGCATAGTGTCCGGTAACAACTCCGTCATATCCCATTGCTCGTGCGCGATCGAGAACCGCTGCAAATTTAATCTTCTCATTGCAGCGCAAACATGGATTAGGTGTTCGTCCAGCAGAGTATTCGGCGAGAAAATCTTCTACTACTCCATCATGAAACTCTTCAGCCATATCCCAAATGTAAAAAGGAATACCAATGACATCGGCTGCTCTGCGTGCATCATGAGAATCTTCGATGGTGCAACATCCACGTGCACCTGAACGATACTTTTGTGGATTTGCCGCCAACGCTAAGTGAACGCCAATAACTTCATGCCCTGCCTCTACTGCGCGGGCAGCAGCTACCGCTGAATCAACTCCACCGCTCATCGCTGCTATCAACTTCATTTACTGTTCGCCGCCCGTCCTGTGGCAATTACACCTGGCAACACTGACATTACATAATCGACATCTGCCTGCGTAGAAGCGGCCCCAAAGGAGAAACGAAGTGAGGATTGGGCGGTTTCTTCGGTATGGCCCATTGCAAGCAGTACATGACTTGCCTCATGAACACCTGCGCTACACGCAGATCCAGTTGATGCTGACACGTGTGCGTTATCTAAAAGCAAAAGCAAGATGTCGCTTTGTGTACCAGGAAAGGTGACGTTAACTATTCCGGGTAAGCGTTGGCTAGCTTCGCCATTGACATAGGCATCTGGAATTGCATGATGCAAAGCGGTAATGAAATTGTCACGCAAAGTTTGAACATCAGCACTTGGATACTTCTCAGTTGAGGCTGCTGAGAAAGCAACAATGCTTGGGGCATTTAATGTTCCACTTCGAATCTCTCGCTCTTGTCCCCCGCCATGTAGCAATGCTGGAATCTCATATGCTCGACGCAAAATCAAGGTGCCAATTCCAAGTGGGCCTCCAATTTTGTGTGCACTTAAGGTCAACGCTGTGACACCGAGCTCCTTGTAAGAAAGCGGAACCTTCTTGAAACTTTGAACCGCATCGGTATGTACCGGAATATCTCTGGCCATATCGACAACCTGACGAATCGGTTGAACTACGCCGGTTTCATTATTTGAATGCATGATTGAGATAACCGCAATCTCACCACCGCGCTTTGAGATTAAATCCTTGAGGAAATCTAAATCGATAACTCCGTGAACATTGACCGGTACAAGAATGACCTCTGCACCTTCATGTGTTGCTAACCAATGGGCGGGATCTAAAATTGCATGATGTTCGATAGCTGAAATAACAACAATTGATTTGCCCTTGGCTTTTCCATTCCACCACAAACCCTTTAAGGCAATGTTGTTGGCTTCAGTTCCTGATGCGGTAAAGATGACTTCAGATGGAAGGCAGCCAACTTGTGCAGCGATTGCTTCACGTGCATCCTCTAAAGCTTTGCGGGTTGCACGCCCATGTGTGTGCAGACTTGATGGATTGCCCAACTCTTGAAGTTGTGAGGTGATCGCCCTAAATGCGGCAGGCGACAGTGGTGTCGTTGCAGCATGGTCTACATAGATCGAAGGCACGGGCCTAAGTCTATGACTTGCGGGCTTTTACGCCTTCCGTTGCCTTAGGTAGAACGGCAAACAAGTCTCCAACAACGCCAAAATCTGCGATTTCAAAGAGCGGTGCTTCAGGGTCTTTATTGATCACAACGATTGTCTTACTTGTCTGCATACCTGCACGGTGCTGGATTGCCCCTGAAATTCCACATGCAACATAAAGTTGAGGACTTACAGTTTTTCCTGTTTGCCCAACTTGATATGAGTGTGGGTACCAACCCGCATCGGTGGCTGCGCGTGATGCGCCAACTGCAGCTCCTAGTGAATCTGCAAAACCTTCAACTGCAGAGAAATCTCCATTTGTTCCACGTCCACCTGAAACAACAATATTTGCTTCAGTTAGCTCTGGACGACCACCTTGAATAGGAGGTTGTGTTGAAGTAACAGTTGCCTTCTTCGATGCATCTGAAACTTGTAGTGAAAGAGTTTCAACTGCAGGGGTGGCAGCAGCTGTCTGCGCTTCAATTGAATTAGGGCGAACTGTGATGATTGGTGTTCCGTGGGAAACCTTTGAGTGCACAGTTGTTGATCCACCAAATACAAGTTGGGTAGCGGTTACATCTGCAGATACATCAACCGCATCGGTGATGATTCCTGAACCGCTCTTAACTGCGGTACGAGCAGCAACCTCTTTGCCAAAGGCGTGTGATGCGATGAGCACAGCCGCTGGTGATTGCGCAGCAATAATTTGAGCAAGCACATCGGCAACTGCAGCGACACCGTTATTTACAAATGCATCTGATTCGACGATGACAACTTTAGATACAGGACCCTTGTTGATCTCTGCAGCCATTGCTGCACCTTTACCTGCAGGAGCCAGAACAACAGCTGTTACCTCGCCAATGCGTGCACCAACGGTAGCTAATTCAGCATTTGTCTTTGTGCCCTTTGAGCCCACAAAGTCAGCCAAAATCAATACATTGCTCATATCAACTTCTTTTCTGCTAGGAATGAAACCATTTGATCTGCAGCGTTGTCATCGGTGATCTTGATTCCTGCCGCACGTGGTGGACGAGGTGAAGAATCTGCAACCAGCGACCATGCTGACTCCACCGCAACACCAACCGCTGATAAATCGCGGCTTTCAATAACCTTCTTCTTTGCCGCCATGATGCCCTTGAATGATGGGTAACGCGGTTCATTAATCTTTTCTACAACAGAGATAACACATGGGAAGGTAGCGTGCATCTCTTCCACGCCCGCTTCTGTGACACGTGTGATGGAAACCTTTTGAGCTGCTGGATCAACCTCAACCTTTGACGCAAAGGTAAGTTGTGCCGCATTCAATCGCTCTGCCAACATCGCAGGAACAACGCTCATGCGCGCATCTGTTGACTCTGTTCCACAAATGACGAGATCAAATCCGCCCTTTTCAATTACCGCTGCAAGGACTGCAGATGTTGCGAGCGCATCTGCACCAGCCAACTTTGCATCAGTCACCAAAATCGCATCATTTGCACCCATTGATAAAGCTTTACGAACAGCCTCAGTTGCGCGCTCTGGTCCCATTGAAATCACGGTAACTGTGTGAGCACCGCCCTCTTCATTGCCACCATGAGCCTCTGCAATGCGCAGCGCTTCTTCAACTGCATACTCATCGAGATCATTAAGAACTGCATCAACATTCTCGCGATCGAGAACTCCATTGACCATCTTCTTTTCAGCCCATGAATCTGGGACCTGCTTGACGCAAACGGCGATTTTCATAGCCACAGGTTACTGGTGAGTAACCCTAATTGGCTACCTCAATCACACTCAAAAACCCCTCCTTTTGCCCCTATCCACGGCAAGATACCGACCATGCTTCCTGCAGATCCGCGAACCCTTGGCTCCACCGTCACAGATGGCGGAACCAACTTTGCGATCTGGAGCAACGCCGCCGATGCTGTTGAGCTCTGCCTCTTTAATGAGGTCAATGGCAAGTTGGTGGAAACCCGCTTTGCTCTGTCTCATCGCAATGGACCTATCTGGCATGGATACCTTGCTGGAGTTCGGCCAGGTCAGCGCTACGGATACCGCGTCTATGGACCATGGATTCCTGAATACGGCGTGCGCTTTAACGCCGCCAAACTTTTGCTCGATCCCTACGCCCATGTAATCGATGGGGATGTTATTTACTCCCCTGAAATCTATGGACATGTCGCACATGATCTTGAAGGTAATGGGGATTTAAGTGAACGTGACCCACGAGATAGCGCGGGCAAGGTTCCATACTCAGTTGTCAGTGATCACCCAGTTCGCGAAATCAATCGCCCGCTGGTTCCTTGGGCAAAGACAATTATTTATGAAGCACATGTAAAGGGTTTAACAGCGTTCAACCAGGAAATACCTGAAAGCGAACGAGGAAGTTACAAAGCCCTTGGTCATCCCAGCACTATTGCGCATTTGAAATCAATCGGTGTAACCGCTTTAGAGCTATTGCCAATTGCGCAATCAATTACAGAGCCAACGATTTATGGCCGAGGACGAAAGAACCATTGGGGTTATAACTCATTACTGTTTTCAGCTCCCCACAAAGAGTATGCATCAACCGCAGATCCGATCACAGAGTTACAGTGGGCTGTAGATCAATTACATGCTGCAGGTATTGAAGTAATTCTAGATGTTGTTTATAACCACACCGCCGAAGGTGGAGTTGGTGGGCCAACCCTTTCCTATAAAGGAATTGATGGGCACGCCTACTACCGTCAAGATGCAAACGGAAAGTATGTAGATGTAACTGGGTGCGGAAATACCTTTGCAGCAAGCAAACCTCATTCTGTGCGCCAGATTATTGACTCGCTACGTTGGTGGATTGAGGTAGTCGGTGTTGATGGATTCCGCTTTGATCTAACAACCGCTTTATATACAAGTGATAGCGCCTTTAACTCATCGCTCATGGCAGCGATCGGGGCTGACTCTGTGCTGAGAAACTTCAAAATGATCGCAGAACCATGGGATATCTCGCGTTATTCATTGGGTGATTTTCCGCATCCTTGGAGAGAGTGGAATGACGCTTATCGTGACTCGGTTCGTCAATTTTGGTTGGGCGATTTAGCTCGCGGGTATGGTGAAGGTGTTTCAGATATCGCATCAAGCATTAGTGGCTCCAGCAACATTTTCCACTATCGTGGTCCAACATCATCAATTAACTTTGTTGCAGCACATGATGGTTTTACTGTCCACGATATGGTTTCTTACAACGAGAAGCACAATCTGCCAAACCTAGAAAACAACGCCGATGGCAGTGATTCAAATCGATCATGGAATGTTGGTCACGAAGGCGAAAGTGATGAGCTGCGAATCCAGGAGATTCGTAACCGACTCAAGAAATCTTTACTAGCAACCTTGATGCTTTCATCAGGAGTACCAATGCTCAATATGGGTGATGAGGTAAGTCGAACTCAAAATGGTTCCAACAACGCTTACTCGTTGCCCTTAGATAATTCAGAAGAGACAGAGGCCTCATTCCATGGTGGCTGGGCACTTCCGTGGAGTTTGAATGATGAACAACAAGATATTTTGGATTCAGTTAAATCCTTAGCTGAAATCCGTGACTCCTATCTAGCTGATGTGGCCTCAGAGTTTTTCACTGGTGCGCTAGATAAAGGCACCAATCGAAAAGATATCGCTTGGTTTTCCTTGGGTGGAAATGAAATGAGCGATGACCACTGGCGAGATGAGGAAAAGCGAAGCATCACAGTGTTTATTGAGGCCGATCCAAATAAAGCGCTGCTATTGATGCTGAACTCATCTACCGAAGAAACCACCTTCACCCTGCCAGATAACAGCTGGGGTGAAACCTTCAGATGTATCTTTGATGCATCCAAAAAGGTGCAGACATATGAACCGGTTATTGCTGCTCCATCTGCAAAGATCCAAGTACCTTCACACAGCGTTCTTGTGTGGTTGGTATCGGGCCGTGTTTCACACGGACGAGCTGCTAATTAACTTTTGAAGGTTACAGAAACTGTTGCTGTAACAGTCTTTTCAATAGTAGAGGTGTCGTAAGCACCGTAATCAGCTGTCATTGTTGAATCTGGTGTTGTGATTTGGATAGGTCCAGCCTTCACATTGACTAGAGAACCGATATTTCCGCCTACAGCCTTAGTTAACGCCTCTGCACGAACCTTTGCATCCTTCATCGCCTCTGCCATTAATTGTGGGCGAAGCTCTGGAAGGTTGGAGATGTAGTACTGAGGTCCATAGTTATTGGCATTGATTCCAGTTGCTAAAAGTGTGCCAATTCCTTGGCTGAGTTTTGAAACCAATTGAACATCCTTTGAGCGCACAGTTACCTCGCGGGTAGCGCGGTACGAAAGAATTCTTCCTGTCGCATTGCCGTTGCTGTACTCCTCATTGGCAAAGGTTGCTACCGCGCCAAGGGTTAAGCCCTCTGCAGCGATTCCGCCTTCAGTTAAATACTTAGACAAGGCCGCAACATCGGCATCTACCTTCTTAACCGCTGTTGCAACTGTTGGCGAAGACAAACTTACATTGAGAACCCACACCGCGTTATCGGCGGTTGCTGTTGTCTTTGCCGATCCTGTAACAGTAATTCCATCGCTGCTACGTGATGCAAAACCAGAACCAACCTGCATTAATCCGCCACCAATAGCAAGGGACATGATTACAGCTGCAACGATAATAGTTACAGCCTTGCGGCGTTCTACTGTGATAATTGGGCTTTCATTAAGTTGAGTCATATTTATATCTTACTCATTAAATAGCACGCAGATGCGCGATTTCTTGAAGGTCAACACTCCTGAAGCGATCTAGCTCAAACTCCCATGAACTTCCCAGTAGCGAAGCAATTGCTTCCCGAATGCTTTCTTCATCTAAAGAGTTTTTTAGAACTGAACCCAGTTGATTTTCAGTAAGGATGACCGCACCTGTCTGATCAACCAGTGAGCGATGTATTCCAAGTTCGGGTGTGCATCTAAATAGCTCGCCGCCGTTGTCTGTACTTTCAATAACTTCAAAGTTCAGGTAATGCCAACTGTGAAGAGAACTAGCAAGCTCTGCTGCAGCACCTTCGCGATCGCGAAATTCGATTTGAGTTCGGTAAGAGCCGGGGATTAATGGCTGTGGGCTCCACGTTGGTTTCACCCAAGTTCCAAGTACAGCTTGAATCGCCCAATCAATATGGTGGCGCAAAGCAGATGGCGTTGAGTGAATAGTTAAGAAGCCCCGAACCTGCTGACGGTTTGAGGGCGTGGTTAAACGTTCCATAGTTCTCCTTGCAAGGTTGCCCAAATGCGACCTTCCCCAGCAGCATTTTCGGCTCAAACTTGCGTCGTGAACACCTCAATTAGACACCACTGAGCCTAAAACTGTCTACTCCCCCTTTAGGCATACCGGGCTTCAGGCGGTAGAGTTCACCTCAGTCGGACGCTTAATCAGTACCCGTTTCATGTTTTGCATAATCGGTATCGCTGGAGCAAGAGGAAGACCGTGAACCGAGGATTTCTCGGATCACCC
>JBEAVJ010000026.1:0-14753 GCA_041160995.1 Actinomycetota bacterium
GCACTGGAACGAGGTGGTGTGTACTCACTAACACCTTTTGGTGCCGAAATCTTTTGCTGAGCCATTAGTAACGACCTACCAAACTCTTGAGATAAGGATTGTTCTTCTTTTCATAAGACATCGTTGTTTCGGGGCCATGACCCGGCAGGACCCTGAGATGATCGGACAGCGGAACTACCTTCTTTCGTAACGTCTCTTCCATTTCCTTCGCGGAACCTGTTGGTAAATCCGTTCGTCCTATCGAACCAGCAAAGAGCACATCGCCGCTGAGCAATACCTCATCATCAACCTGAAACATGAGTGAACCTCGTGTATGGCCGGGGGCGTGAATCGCTTTAAATGAAAGACCAACCAGATTGATAATCTCTCCATTTTTAAGTTCCAATACTTGAGCGGGCTCAATAAAGTTCATATCGGCAACAGTTGATGAAAATTCAGCGCTGAGCAACTTTTTAGGCGCGCTCAGATACGCCCGATCTTCGCTATGAATATATGCAGGAATTGAGTATCCATCAGCTATTGGTTGAATAGAAAAGGTGTGATCGAGGTGTCCGTGGGTAGCGATAATTGCGACCGGCTTGAGATTGTGTCGTTGAAGCATCTCTTCTAATTGCGCGGATACATCAGGCATACCCGGATCAATAACGATGCACTCGCTGTCCCGCCCTGAAGCCAGGACCCAGCAGTTAGTGGCAAACATCGGGGCGGCAAAGGAGTCAATCAGCACAGCCCGACCCCCTCTTGCACGCTCAATTAAGGCTCGATTGACGCTCGAACCATGAGACAGGGTACCTTTTGACCTACTAATCCACACTCGACCCACGCTTAGAGGGCTCAAATCTTCTAAGCATCGCACTCACATATAGCGAGCCTTTGAAAAAGGTAACGCGCTGAAAGGATCACTCTCATGACAGATATGAATTTCCCGCAACAGGCAAGCGCTGCAAGTGCGTTAATCGGAGATCCTTCGGCATTTGGTCGAGTAGCAGAAGATGGAACAGTCTTTGTTCGAACACCACATGGTGAAAAAGCGGTTGGCTCATATCCAGGCAAGAGTGCAGAAGAGGCGCTCGCATACTTTGTCCGTAAGTTCGAGGTACTCGCAGCTGAGGTTGCCTTGTTGGCTGCACGAATCAAGAGCGGAGCAATGGTCCCATCCGATGCATATGCCGCGGTAAAGAAATTACGCGAACAGGTAAAAGAGTTAAATGGTGTCGGAGATTTAGAGGCACTTGCAGCATCTGTTGAGCAGATTGAGCCATTGATTGAAGGCCATCGCGAGGCATACGAAGCAAAGAAAGCTGCAGAGAGCGCTGCAAAGGCGGCACGTCGTGAGCAGATCCTGGTCGAGAAGGAAAAAATCGTTGCTGAGGCAGAATCATTGGCTCTCTCTGAAAGTTGGAAAGCAACTGGAGATCGCTTAAAGGTTTTGCTCGATGAGTGGAAGGCCGCTCCTCGTCTTGAGAAGAAGGCCGATGCCGATCTTTGGAAGCGCTTCTCATCATCACGTAACAAGTTTGATAAGCGCCGTCGCACACATTTTGCTTCCCTTGAAGCAACTCAATCGGTTGTTGCTGATGCTAAGAAGAAGATCGTTGAAGAGGCTGAAAAGCTAGCAACCTCAACTGAATGGGTACCAACTGCAAAGCGTTTCAAGGTACTAATGGATCAATGGAAGGCTGCTGGTCGCGGTAAGAAGAATGATGATGCAAAACTGTGGGCTCGCTTCAAGGCAGCGCAAGATCAATTCTTCACTACAAAGAACGCTGATCTTGAGAAGCGTGATGTAACTATGGCGGCAAATCTTGCCAAGCGTGAAGAGCTACTGCCATTGATTGAAGCTCTTCTTCCAATTTCAGATGTTAAGGAAGCCCGCAAATCACTCAATGAGCACCTGCGCTCATGGGAAAAGATTGGAATGACCCATCGCGATAAGCGCGCATCACTGGATGCACGAGTTGCTGCAGTTGAGTCAGCGATCAAAGAGGCTGAAGCGGAGATTTGGCGCAAGACAGATCCTGCAGCTAAGAAGCGTGCGCAAGAAGTTGTCGCTCAACTCACCGAATCTATTGCAAACTACGAAAAAGCTGCAGCGAAGTTTGCAGCAAGTGGTAATGATAAGAAGGCAAAAGAAGCCGCTGAATCTGCTACCGCTCGTAAGGTTTGGCTAGCTGAAGCTGAAAAGAGCCTGGCAGAGTTTAACTAGCGGTTAGTTGTTAGTTGTTCTGTAAACATCGTAAACACCTTCGATACTTCGTACCGCTGCAAGAACGGCGTCGAGATGTGTGGCATCTGCCATTTCAAAGGTAAAGCGGGAAAATGCGGTTCGATCCTTTGAGGTACTGACCGCTGCACTCAAGATGTTTACATGTTGTTCAGACAATGTTCGGGTTACATCAGCTAATAAAGAAGCACGATCAAGCGCTTCAACCTGAATATTGACTAAGAAGATTGAAGCCGCACCAGTGCGCCATTTCACCTGAACTACCCGATCTGATTGATGCTTTTGTAAATCAGAGGCGTTGGTGCAATCGGAGCGGTGAATCGATACCCCACTCCCCTTTGTAATAAAGCCCATGATGGAATCTCCCGGAACAGGGGTGCAACAACGAGCAAGTTTTACAAGAACATCATCTGTGCCTTCAACATCAACAGCGTTACTTGAACGCCTTGTGGTTGGTGCGCGATTTGGAAGGACCTCCATCGTCGGTTCTGGATGAGAATCCTCCGCTCCCATTGCTGCAACCAATTTATCGATAACCGATGCAGCAGATACATGCCCATCCCCTACAGCCGAATACAAACCTTCGATATCCGAATAACGAAGATCATGGGCTAATTCAAGAAGTGAGTGGCCAGCGAAAATCTTCTGCAGCGGCAAGCCCGCCTTGCGCATCTGACGTGCGATTGATTCACGACCAGCATCGATCGCCTCTTCGCGACGCTCCTTGCTGAACCAAGCTTTTATCTTTGACCGAGCGCGTGGACTCTTTACAAAGTTGAGCCAGTCTCTACTTGGTCCTGCTGATTCGCTTTTGTTAGTAACAATTTCGACAACATCACCATTGTTGAGGCGAGACTCTAGCGGCACAAGTCTTCCATTCACCTTCGCTCCTGCACATCGCAAACCAACATCGGTATGAACAGAGAAGGCAAAGTCCACCGGCGTTGACCCGCCAGGTAAGGCAACGACACTGCCTTTAGGAGTAAAGACAAACACCTCTGGTGAACCTAAATCAAAACGAAGCGCTTCCAGAAACTCGGATGGATCTTCAGTCTCTTTCTGCCATTCATGCAATTGACGCAACCAGAGCATTTCGGGTGAGGTGTCTGTATTTTCCGGTCCTTGCTTGTACTTCCAGTGTGCGGCGATACCGAACTCTGCTCGTGCGTGCATGTCATATGTGCGAATTTGAATCTCAATCGCCTTGCCACTCGGGCCAATAACTGTTGTGTGTAGCGATTGGTAAAGGTTGAACTTAGGCATCGCGATGTAATCTTTAAAACGACCTGGAACCGGACTCCAACGTGCGTGGATTGAACCTAGTACCGCGTAACAATCACGAACATCATTTACTAGCACACGAATACCCACGAGATCGTAGATATCTTTGAACTCTCGTCCACGGACAACCATCTTTTGATAGACGGAGAAAAAATGCTTCTTGCGACCAGTGACAGTAGATTCGATATTGTCTCTAGCTAAATCTTCCTTAACTGAGGCGATCACCTCTTCAGTCAACTTATCTCGCGATGGAGATCGCTCTGCGACTAGGCGCGAAATCTCTTCAAACTTTTTCGGTTCCAACACTTCAAAGGAAAGATCCTCTAACTCCCACTTGATTGCGTTCATACCTAAACGGTGCGCCAAGGGTGCGTAAATATCTAGGGTCTCTCGGGCTTTGCGAGTTGCACTTTCCGGAGAAACATATTTCCAGGTTCGGGCGTTGTGGAGACGATCTGCCAATTTGATGACAAGTACTCGAATATCACGAGACATAGCTATAACCATCTTGCGAACGGTTTCAGCTTCTGCCGTTGGCCCATATGTAAGTTTGTCTAACTTAGTAACACCGTCGACAAGGTTTGCAATCTCATCGCCAAAATCAACACGAAGTTGGGTGAGTGAGTACTGAGTATCTTCAACGGTGTCATGCAGAAGTGCGGCGATAATAGTTGCGGGATTCAATCCCAAATGAGCCAGGATCTCTGCAACAGCAACAGGATGAGTTATGTACGGCTCACCTGATTTTCGCAGCTGGCCTTCGTGGGCATTGCGCGCAACCTCAAAGGCACGTGCAACCTCATCGCCATCTACCGAGGCATGGTTTTCTTTGAGAGCACTAATTACTGGTGCTATCAAAGTATCCACAAAAGACCTTACTTACGACCTTTACGCTTTGGTTGATTGCGTGGCCCACGACCATTTACAACTGCAGTTGAGGCAACAGGTGTTGCAGCGTTAGCTGTTGCTGAAGAACCGCGAGCCTCTACGCGCTTTGCTAAGGCCTGCATCGCTGGCTCCTTCTCACGAAGTTGAGCCAAGAATGCTGGAGCAATAAAGAGAGAAGAGTAAGTACCTACTAGCAAGCCGATAAACAAGGCAAGTGATAGATCCTTGAGCGTTCCTGCACCAAGTAGTCCTGCTCCCACAAAGAGAATCGCTGCAACAGGAAGAATTGCCACGATCGAGGTATTTGCAGACCGAACAATTGTCTGATTAACAGCGAGGTTTACCGCTTGAGAATAACTCTTAGTCGATACCGCTGAAATCGCCTTGGTGTTATCCCGCACTCGATCGAACACGACAACCGTGTCATAAAGGGAGTAACCAAGAATGGTTAAGAAACCAATAATGGTCGCGGGTGTGACATCAAAACCTACGAGTGCGTAGATACCAACGGTAATGAAAACGTCATGGATAACTGCGACGATCGCAGAGATTGCCATCTTTGGCTCAAGTGCCATCGCCAAATACAGCATTACTACCAATAAAAAACCGAAGAGGCCATACAGTGCTTTACGGGTAATCTCTTTACCCCATGAAGGACCAATGATCTGTGTGTCGATGCTCGATAGGCTCACTGAAAACTTTGCCGCTAGTGCATCCTGAATCGCATTGTTCTGTGCTGGCTCAAGAGCCTGAGTTTGAACTCGGACCTTGTCGCTTCCCACAAGTTGAACGATTGGATCACTGGTAACACCAGCTTCAGCCACAGCTTCTCGTGCTTGAGCAACTGAAGGGTTTGGAGTGTTAACGGTAAAGGAAGAACCACCCTTGAATTCGATACCAAGAGTTAAGCCCTGAATAGCTAGCGCTCCGATTGATAAGAGAACGAAGAAACCAGAAAGACCGTACCAACGGCGACGGTTGCCAATGAAGTTGATTGATGTCTCTCCACGATAGAGACGACCACCTAAACCTGAAAACTTTGACACTTTATGCCTCCTTCGCAACGACTAGACCCAGACTCTTAGGCGAGAAGCCTGAGAGAGGATGACCTGAGTTAAAGAACTTGCTTCGAGAAACTAAGACAAGTGCTGGCTTGGTAAATAGGAAGATAATGACTAAGTCGATAAGTGTTGTAAGACCGAGCGTGAACGCAAATCCTCGAACACCACCAACAGAGAAGACATAGAGAAGCACCGCTGCGATCAACGAAACGAAGTCGGCGATCAAAATTGTGCGACGTGCACGGACCCATCCGGTCTCTGCAGCGGTTCGTAATGATCTGCCTTCGCGCATCTCATCCTTTACACGTTCAAAGTAAACGATAAAGGAGTCGGCGGTAACACCGATTGCTGTAATCGCGCCCGCAATTCCAGCCAAAGTGAGTGTAAATCCGATCCATTGACCCATGAGCAAGATCAGCGTGTAGAGCATGATTGCTGCAACTCCCAGAGAGGCCACGGTTACAAAACCTAATGCGCGGTAATACAGCAGGGTGAAAATTACTACCAAGAGCATTCCCAGACCTGCAGCCAATACACCAGCTCTTAGCTGATCTGCACCAAGTGTTGGTGAAACCTGTTGAACTTCTCCGCGATCAAATGCAAGAGGAAGTGCACCGTACTTCAAAACATTTGCTAAATCCTGAGCTTCAAGCTGAGTGAAGCTTCCTGTGATTTGTGCATTACCTGAAGGGATAGCTTCAGTAATTCTTGGTGATGAAACAACTAGACCATCAAGAACAATTGCTACCTGATTCGTCGGTTCAGGAAGAGATGTAACTCTAGAAGTTAACGCGCCAAAGGCTGCGGTTCCTTCATTGTCAAAGGTAAGACTTACAAACCATGAGCTTCCGGCTTGAGGATCAAGTCCTGCTGATGCCTTTGAAATCTGACGTCCCAAAACTTCTGCTGGAGCAAGAATGTACTTTGTGCCCCCTGCACGGTCACAGGTGACCAAGGTGTCGGTTGGCAGATCTGTAGATGTTCCTTGAAGATTTTCCGGCTTGGTGCAATCAAGAGCGGCAAACTTTGCATT
This sequence comes from Actinomycetota bacterium, assembly GCA_041160995.1. Classification (GTDB taxonomy): domain Bacteria; phylum Actinomycetota; class Actinomycetes; order Nanopelagicales; family Nanopelagicaceae; genus Planktophila. The sequence continues at coordinate 6,488 of JBEAVJ010000026.1, forward strand.
CGCTTCTGCACTAACACCTGCTGCAGGAGTTGCTCCCGCATCACCTGCTGCAGGAACTCCAGAACCAGATGCAAGCACCTGACGGAAACGAAGTTCGGCTGTCTGTCCAACTAAATCAACAACGCGTCGACCGGTATCTCCTGGTACAGAGATTACGATTTGGCGATTAGTACCGCTGCCTTGCGCAGTAACCTCTGATTCAACAACACCGAGCGAGTCAACACGTTGGCGAATAATGGAAACCGCCTGATCGATAGCCTCGCTCGTAACACTTCCCTCTTGACCAGGTGCAATACGAGGTTGCAGAGTGACCGAAGTTCCGCCGCGTAGATCTAGACCTAGCTGCAGACTCTTGGAATCTTGAAGGAAAACTAGACTCACCATCGATACGAGGATGAGACCCAGAATTGCCAAGGTTCGTCCAGGACGTGAGCTGGTCTTTATTGGTTTAGTTGTTGTAGACATAGGCGCAGAGTCTAGGCGTCAGATGCGGGTAAGTCGAAAAGCGTGGCGATTTCCGCAGGTGGTGTTCGTCCTATATGACGCCAACCTTGAGCTGTGGCCACCCGGCCACGCGGGGTTCTGGCCATAAATCCATTGCGAACCAGAAAAGGCTCAGCAACAGATTCAACGGTCTCAACCTCTTCGCCAACAGCGATAGCAAGGGTGGATAGACCTACCGGGCCGCCATTGAAACGCTCAATCAGGGCGACCAAAACCGCACGATCCAACCGATCTAGACCTAACTCATCTACCTCATACATCTCCAGCGCTGCTTGAGCGCTGGCAAGAGAGATTGTGGATGAGCCCTGAACCTGTGCAAAATCTCGAACACGTCGAAGCAAACGGTTGGCGATACGCGGCGTGCCTCGTGAACGCCCTGCTACTTCAATGACCGCATCCTTATCAATCACAATCTTTAAAAGTTCGGAGCTTCGAGAAATCACATGCGCAATATCTTCTTCATTGTAAAAATCAAGATGCGCCGTAAAGCATGCGCCGTAAAGCCGAATCGATCACGTAAAGGACTCGGCAATAAACCTGCTCGAGTTGTTGCTCCTACCAAAGTGAAATGCGGAAGTTGTAGAGGAATCGCGGTTGCGCCTGGTCCCTTGCCAACGATGACATCAACTCGGAAGTCCTCCATCGCTAAATACAAGAGCTCTTCGGCCGGGCGTGGCAAGCGATGAATTTCATCGAGAAAGAGAATTTCCCCTTCAACTAATGAGGAAAGAATTGCTGCCAAATCTCCTGCATGAGTAATCGCCGGTCCGCTTGTGATACGAATCGGTGCATTCATCTCACTTGCAAGAATCAATGCAAGTGTTGTTTTACCCAAACCTGGCGGGCCCGATAAAAGAATGTGATCAGCTGGAGCGTTGCGATGTCGAGCAGCCGTCAGTAAAACATCAATCTGTTCACGTACTCGGTGTTGCCCAACAAAATCAGCCAAAGTTTTTGGACGCAGCGCATGTTCGAGCGCCGATTCTTCGCTCTTAATTTGCGGCGCCACTAAACGATCATCAGCCACGAGAGCTCTTTCCACTTGCGAGAGATAACTTCAGCAGTTCACTTAGTTCTAGGGTAGATGCATCAATACCATCGGCTTGCAAGGTTGCGACAACATTTGAGATCGCACCATCTGATTCTTTAGGTGAGAACCCCAAGGAAACTAAGGCGCTACTCAACTGCTCTCTCCACGCTGGAACATGTCCTCTATGTGGATGTGCGGTAGATAAATCAGAGAGCTTGCCCTTGAGCTCGAGAATAAGACGCTGGGCACCTTTTCGCCCTATACCTGGAACCTTTTCAATTACCGCAACATCCTCTTGAGCAATTGCTCTTCCCAGATCTTCGGGAGTTAAAGCGCCGAGAATAGATAGGGCAACCTTCGGACCTATTCCGGAAACTGTTTGTACAAGTTCAAACAATGATCGAGACTCTTCATTGACAAAGCCGAACAAGGTAAGCGAGTCCTCACGAACAACCAACGATGTAAAGAGTTGAACCTGGGAACCCAGATTAACCTGAGTTGTAGTTGCTGGAGTCACCAAAACAGTTAAGCCAAATCCCCCAACCTCAACGATCAATCGATCGCTTTGAATTGATCTCACACTTCCGCTGAGTAAAGAGATCATCTCGACCTCAATTTCTTAATACGAGTTTGTTCGGCGGCTGCAGCTTGAGCTAAACGAGTGGTTCCCGCTCCTCGCCAAATGTGACAAATGGCCAGTGCTAATGCATCAGTTGCATCTACAGGTTTTGGAATTGAATCTAAATTGAGAATCTTCTGAACCATAAGTGCTACCTGCGCTTTATTGGCGCGACCACTTCCTGTCACCGATGCCTTAACTTCAGATGGAGTGTGCATCATTACCGGAATGCCAGCTTTGGCGGCAAGCAATAGCGCTATTCCTGCGGCTTGACCTGTACCCATAACGGTACGAACATTGTGTTGAGAAAAAACACGCTCTACCGCAATTACATCCGGCTTCCAAAGATTGATCCACTGGGAAAGCTGTTGATCTAGATCTAATAATCGTTGTTCAAGTGGTGATTCCGATGGAGTAAGTATGACTCCAACTTCCACCAAGGTAATTGGCGAACCGACAGCGCCTTCAACAATGCCCACGCCACAACGAGTAAGGCCAGGATCTACACCTAGAACTCTCATTGCTCTCCTCGTGCCCTATCGATTAGTTAATGTTCAAGCCTAAGGTGATTGAAGTACCGCTTATTCGAGGCTCGCCATAACTTCATCGGAAACATCGAAATTACTGTAAACATTTTGAACATCATCGAGTTCTTCAATGGCATCAATTAATTCAAAGACCTTTTTTGCGCCATCTGCATCTAATGGGATGCTCATCGAAGGCAAAAAGGATGAGTCTGCAGATTCATAATCAATTCCAGCTGCCTGTAATGCAGTTCTAACCGGAACTAAATCAACAGGTTCGCTCACAATTTCAAAGGCCTCGCCCAGATCATTTACCCTAGAACAGCTTCTAAAATTGAATCCTCTGTAAGGGTTCCATCCTTCTTAACAATGACGACACCTTTACGGTTGAACAAGTAGGAAACAGAACCAAGATCTGCCATCGACCCACCGTTACGGGTAACTGCAACCTTTACTTCAGATGCTGAACGATTTCTATTGTCAGATAAACACTCAATCATTATTGCAACACCACTCGGGCCGTAACCCTCGTACATGATCGTGATCCAATCCTTCGCGCCGGCTTCTAGGCCTGCACCACGCTTGATCGCACGTTCAATATTGTCCGATGGCATTGAAGACTTCTTTGCCTTCGCCACCGCATCAAACAAAGTGGGGTTGCCATCCATGTCTGCTCCGCCATTGCGAGCTGCAACTTCAATTGCTCGGATCTGCTTTGCAAATACCTTTGCACGACGGCTATCAATGATCGCCTTCTTGTGCTTTGTCGTAGCCCATTTGGAATGGCCTGACATGAATTCACCTCACCTAAATAAGACTCTGCTCTTGCTATGTGGCTTACTTTACCTTCTCAAGTGCGGGGCGGGCTACCTGCTCAATAAAATATCGATGAATTCGGTTATCCCCCGTTAACTCAGGGTGAAAAGATGTTGCTAATGCGGTTCTTGAACGAACAGCTACAGGATGCGATTCGACTGATGCTAGAACCTGTACTGAATCTGACACCTTTTCAACCCATGGTGCACGGATAAAGACCGCTCTGATCAGATCTGATGAGCCGTCGGCAAATTCGATATCTGATTCAAATGAATCCACTTGCCGCCCAAAGGCGTTTCGACGAACAGTAATGTCGAGCCCGCCAAAACTCTTCTGTCCTACCTTTGCATCAAGAATTTCTTCCGCCAACAAAATCATTCCGGCGCAGGATCCATACACCGGCATTCCATTTGCTATGCGATCTTTAATAAGTTGGTAAACGCCAAATACCTCAGATAATTGAGCGATGGTGGTTGATTCTCCACCAGGTAGCACTAGCGCATCTACAGCTTGAATCTCAGCCTCTCTACGAACAGCAACAGCATCAACTCCACAGTTAAGCAAGGATTGAATGTGTTCGCGAACATCACCTTGAAGTGCTAATACGCCAACCTTCATTTAGAAAGAAATTACCAACCGCGTTCTGCAAGGCGATGTGGTGCTGGAAGATCGGCAACATTGATTCCAACCATTGCCTCACCCAATCCACGTGATGCCTCAGCAATAACCTTTGGGTCATCCCAAAATGTTGTTGCCTTAACGCAAGCCGCTGCACGCTGTGCTGGATTTCCAGATTTGAAAATTCCGGAACCGATAAATACTCCATCAGCGCCCATGCTCATCATTAACGCAGCATCTGCAGGCGTTGCGATTCCACCAGCGGTAAACAACACCACTGGAAGTTTTCCAGTTTGAGCAACTTCCTTTACAAGATCGTAAGGAGCTTGAAGCTCCTTTGCTGCAACATAGAGCTCATCCTCTCGAAGTGATGATAGACGGCGAATCTCTCCACCTATCTTGCGCATGTGCTGCATCGCATTGGAAACATCTCCAGTACCTGCTTCGCCCTTTGAGCGAATCATGGCCGCACCCTCGTTGATACGACGAAGCGCTTCACCAAGGTTTGTCGCTCCGCAAACAAAGGGAACGGTGAAATCAAACTTATCAATATGGTTTTCATAATCAGCTGGAGTTAAAACCTCAGACTCATCGATGTAATCGACACCCAACGATTCCAAAACTCGTGCCTCAACAAAGTGGCCGATACGAGCCTTCGCCATAACGGGAATAGAAACCGCGGCTTGGATCTTCTGAATCATGTCTGGATCAGACATGCGTGCAACTCCACCTTGTGCGCGAATATCTGCAGGTACGCGCTCGAGCGCCATAACCGCAACCGCACCCGCATCTTCAGCGATCTTCGCTTGCTCAGCGTTAACGACATCCATGATGACGCCACCCTTAAGCATTTCAGCCATTCCGCGCTTAACGCGACCGGTGCCTGTTACTTCAGCCATGATCAATTACTCCGCTTCAATCGAAAGATAGAGCCCAATCCTACTTCGTCTTATCGATAGTGCGCGACGTGAATTCAGGCTCACGATCGGTCAGTGCGACCCATACCTGACCCCTATCAAAGTTCATCGTGGCTCCATCGCTAAAGGTGAAGGTGGTCCCTGATTCTGCGGAAGATCTACTCCATGTTGTTACAAAGCGCTCTCCATCACGAAGCACATAAGCCCTTCCAGTTCCAATAGTTTCTGACAGTGGAGTAACTCCCCCGAACTTATCTCCATACTCTGAAGGTGTAATTCTCACCATTTGAATAACAAGGGTTGATGGACCTAGCACTAAACCGCTTTCAGCAAGATTCAACTTATTATTGTGTGACAAAAGCCATCGTGATTCCTGATCAGACCATTCCGCTGAATATGTCGCAGCCGGCCAATTCATCACCACTTTTTGAGTTGGGATGCCGCCCTCTTGTAAATCACCAAATACAAACCCAATGTTTTTTGCTGAATCAACGGTGAGTTGATCTTCTACAACCTTTTGCATCAAAAGATCCGCCCTAAGAACCATTGCGTATGGCTGACTACGAGTTGGATCCGTTGTGTAGATCTTTGGACTTTGACGTTGAGCACCAAGATCTACCAAGTTGGCCGCTGAAATAACGGGAAGAAGTTTTTGTTGTGCACCACTATAAGCAAAAGCAACACGACCGAATTGACTCAAGATGTCGATATCTGAAATACGCGCGCTGCGAACCGGACCAACTCTCTCGGGAATCACCGTTGAGAAAATCGCCACTAGGCGGGTAAGTCCACCCTCCACCTGCTCTATATAAACAATCTCTGCATCCTCAAGACCGATCTGCGGATGGGCCATGTTTGTGTCATCGATTTTGACGGCGAGTAATTGACCATCAACACCTTCGCGCCCGCTGAGAACACTGGTTGCTTTTTTCTCGGGTAACAGATTCGACACAGCTGAACAACTCGTAAGTAGAAAACCCGCGATTATCGCGATTACAACTGAGCGCTTAGAGAACATCGGCTTCAAATTCATAGGTGATCGGCAATGGTGCAGTACCAGCTAATCTGAAGATTCGAACAATGAACTTGCTACGAACCATTTGAGTGCGGGAAACCGCATCTGTATGTATCGCTATCGCCACCCGAATCTTGTCAGTCAAGCCAGAAAGCTCCGTTAACAAGGCGCTGTCTGCTGCCGTGGCCAAGTGCTCTGCATCCTCTAGTAACAATCCAAGTGCACCAGAAAGCCCGCTCTCTGCCTGCGAACGATTCTGAATATTTGCATCACGTGCCTGATACGCCGCTGCCGTCAAAAGAACAGTTGAAGCTGGGTCGGCAATATCGCTGTGTGCAATCTCCAAGGCTACCGCTGCTCTTTTTTGAAGTAATACATCTAAGTTCGCCCAACTTGTTTCAACTCTATGGTGAAGTCGGTCTAAGCGAGTTGCTGTAAATGTCAGGTACCAGATTGAGATCAATACAAAGAGAGTGAGCAAGAGCCAGCGAGTCATTGTTTATCCTCTTTGTTGAGAAAGCGGTTCCAGGGGCGAGTGTCTGAAGCCAAACGTACCTTCTCGCTGCCGACAATCGACATTTCATACACTGAGTAAATCTGTTCCGCCACTACAGTCCAATCAAAACTTTGCGCGTGAGCTTTTCCTGCCGCCGACAAGCTCTCACGTTTAGATTTGTCGCGGAGTAAATCAATAACAACCTTCGCCAACTCCGTTGGACTTTCCGATTCGAAGAGGGCACCAAACTCACCGTGACCCAGCAAATCATCAAATGCAGGAATATCACTGGCAACTACACAAGCGCCGCCAGCGAGTGCTTCGGCGAGAATGATTCCGAAGGATTCGCCACCGGTATTGGGTGCAACATACAAAGCAACTGAAGACATGAAATCAGCCTTGTCCTCTTCAGAAATCTTTCCTAAAAATTCAAATCTGTGGCGAAGTTGTGGATCAATACTTTCGATAACTTCAGCGGGATCTCCGGGACCTGCAACGAAAACCTTTACATCAGGTGCAAACCTGGAGATGACAGGAAGTGCATCAACCAGAACACTTAAACCTTTACGTGGCTCCTCAAAACGACCTATAAATCCAATGGTGTTTCCCGCCCACTTTTCCTGCGATTTCCCGTGGGTATATCGACCGGCGTAGATTCCATTAGGAATGATGATCGCATCTGTATCAAGATGATCGGTGAGAGTTAAGCGGGCCGCTTCAGAGACGGCAATGCGCGCCGACAACTTCTCAATAGCAGGCTCAAGAATCGGTCCGATTGCGAAGATAATCTTTTGACGTTTCGCTGCGGCATGGAAAGTTCCCACCATTGGTCCATCCGCTGCCCAACAGGCGAGCAGTGAGATGGATGGAATTGCAGGCTCATGTAAATGGAGCAGATCAAAATCTCCTGCCGCGATCCACTGACGAACGCGTGCGAATGCAACAGGTCCAAAGAGAACCCGTGCCACCGCGCCGTTATAGGGAATCGAAATTGGTTTACCCGCGTTCACAACGTAATGAGGAAGCTTTGTTTCATCCAATGCAGGAGCTAAAACAGAAACTTCGTGACCTGCAGCGATAAGAAACTCAGCCAGATCTCTAATGTGGTTTTGAACTCCCCCTGGAGTATCCCAACTGTATGGACACACAATTCCGATTTTTAGGGAACGAGTAAGCACTATGAACGTTCCTTAAAGTCGCCATCGATCCAAATTCTTTGAAGCATGTGCCAATCCTCTGGACGCCGCGCAATTCCATCCTCGAAATGTCTTGCCGTCATCTGCACAATTTCTTGAACCATTTCTCTTTCAGAGCCAGAACTTGGAAGCACCACATTTTTGAAATCTATATGTACTCCAGTGTCGGTGTAAGACACGAAGGCGGTTATCAAAGGAGCATTGGTCCGAATAGCAAGCAGCGCTGGCCCTGCCGGCATACGCGCGGGTGCACCGAAGAAATCCACCTCAATACCTGAGCGAGATAGATCTCTATCTGCTACCAAAGCAACCAGAGCGCCCCCGCGTAATCTATCTGCGAGAGTTTCCAGTACTCGACCGTCAAGAGGAAGAACCTCCATGCCCATCGATTCACGATAACTGAGAAACTTTAAGAAGAGCTTTTCCGGCTTAAGTCGTTCTGCAACCGTTACCAAGGGAACTCCCTTGGCGCAGAAATACGCTCCTGCATGGTCCCAATTGCCTGCATGTGGCAGAGCGACAATTACTCCA
>JBEAVJ010000124.1:0-2639 GCA_041160995.1 Actinomycetota bacterium
TCCTCATCCCAGGCCAGCGAAATAGCTCCTACTTGGAACTCTTCATCCACTGGCGTATCGAGGGGCGCATCATCAACTGGAAGAGATTGAATCGCGATCAAAGGGTTGGATTTGCGAACTTCTGCGATCATGACCTCTAAACGAGTGGCCACAGCTTGAACTTGGGCTTTTTCTAAAGCAACACTGACAACTCGATTATCACTGCGTGCTTGGATGAAGAAAGCACGTTCACCTGGTTCTCCAATAGTTCCCGCGACACATCTTTGGGGATTTGTAAATGTGTGCCTCACTTACCTGAACCTCCCCCGAGCAAGTTACGGGATCTCTTAGGTGCAACCAACAAATCTGTCACAACTGCTCGAGTGTCATTGAGAAGAATCAAACGTGGCTTGGAGGATGAGTATTCAATTACTGAAACCGATGCAGGGTCGATGATGATTCGTTGAAACTCATCGAGATGCATTCCCATCGCTGAGGCAACTATGGATTTGATTACATCTCCGTGACTCACGATCACAGCAACCTTCGCGTTTGGAAGTTTGGCAAGTTCATGAACTGTATTCATGGCCCTTGTCTGCATCGCTGCAATGCCCTCACCATTTGGAAAATACATTCGACTGGGAGCCTCTTGCACCGTCTTCCATTCACTTTTTCGTGACAAAAGTGCGAGTTTCTTACCGCTCCATTGTCCGTAATCAACCTCATTGATACCTGGATCGGTAACAACCTTGAGTTGTGGATTGGCCTTAAGAACAAACTCTTCTAGCCATGGCGCAATCGTTTCCGCGCATCTCTCCATTGGCGAGGTTCGTATCTGCGCGATTGGAAAAGCCCCTAACCGCGTTGATAACTCCTTAGCTTGCTTCACTCCCTTGTCGGAGAGATGAACATTGGGAATTCGTCCAGATAGAACACCCGAAGCGTTGGACTCGGAGTGAGCATGACGAATTAAAAGTAAGCGCATAATGAAAGGCTATCGCAGCTTTTACTACCTAGCCTTGCTAAGGTCACGCCATGGAAAAGAGACGAGCTGGTGGTAGCGGATTAGCGCTCTCCCGCCTTGGCTTAGGAACAATGACCTGGGGTCGAGATACAGATGAGATCGAAGCTGCCGATCAGTGTCGTGCCTTTCTTGACGCAGGTGGAAACTTTTTGGATACCGCGGCCACCTATGGTGATGGCGATAGCGAGCGGGTCATTGGTGGGCTGATTGGCACTCTCTTCAACAGAGATGAGGTGGTTATCGCGACAAAGGCTGGAATCAACTTCACCGATGGAGTCCGCAGAGTTGATGCTTCTCGGCATTCCTTAATCGCCGAACTTGATCGTTCTTTAAATCGATTGGGAACGGATTTTGTAGATATTTGGCAAATCCATAATTGGGATGAAATGACACCGCTAGATGACACTTTATCTGCACTTGATTACGCATACACGACAGGTCGTGCACGTTACGTCGGTGTTAGTAACTATGCCGGATGGCAGGTGGCACGAGCAGCAACTAAGCAGCAATCAAATTCCATGAAAGCTCCACTCACGACGGTTCAAGGTGAGTACTCCTTGCTTAATCGAAGCGCAGAGTATGAACTCATTGATGCTGCGGTGGAGTGTGGTTTGGGTTTTCTTGCGTGGGCTCCCCTAGCTCGTGGTGTACTCACCGGAAAGTATCGAAAGGGCATTCCGAGTGATTCACGAGGTGCTGCACCGCACTTTGCAAAACATATCGAGCCTTACCTTGATGCTCGTTCCACAAAGATTGTCGAAGCTGTTGCGGTTGCAGCTGAAGGACTTGGATTTTCTCCGATTGAAGTAGCACTTGCATGGGTACGTGATGCTCCAGGGGTAACAACAGCTTTGATTGGCGCACGAACAGGAGCGCAACTTCGCGGCGTGCTTAAGAGTGAAGAGATTTTGCTCCCGGATATTGTTCGCACCGCACTAGACGAAATAAGCCTCTAGCAATATAAGCTTCTGGCAAAATAAGCTTCTAGGCGTTTTCTAAAAAGTTCTTTAATACGCGAGTGCCAAAGGTCAAACCTTCAACGGGAACTCTCTCATCAACGCCGTGGAACATCGCCATAAAGTTGAAATCTGCATCCAGTTTCAATGGTGAGAAGCCGTAGCCAATAATTCCTAAATCTGCGAGAGCCTTATTGTCAGTTCCACCACTCATCACATATGGAACTGGGATCGCCACTGAGTCCTCTTTAATCAGCGCATTACACATCGCCTCAACTAAATCGCCCTCAAAGGGAACCTCTAACGCCTTGTCTCGCGTGATCGTTTCCACCGTTATGTTTTCACCGATCAAGGACTTAATAGTCGCATTTAACTCATCTTCAAATCCCGGAATGAAACGTCCATCAATGGTTGCACTTGCTGAGCCAGGAATAACATTAGCTTTGTAGCCAGCCTCTAACATCGTTGGGTTAGCTGTGTTTTGCAGGGTTGCACCGATCATGGTTGAAGCAAAACCGATTTCCTTTAGTAAGGGACGAAGATCTTCTTCGTTGTACGGCTTTCCAGTTTCCTCTGCAATACGCTTGAAAAACGCCTTGACAGTTTTGCTATAGCGCTGAGGCCACTCAAATTTTCCAATCTTCGCGACAGCTTCAGAGAGTCGAGTGATTGCATTCTCC
>JBEAVJ010000125.1:0-6357 GCA_041160995.1 Actinomycetota bacterium
AACTATTTCTGCATAGAGTTTCATTTGATTCGGAATTCCAACCACTCCAGATAACGCGATTTCGAACGTGTAGTTCCCTGAAGTTTCAGCGGTAAAGAAAACACTTGAATTCGTGTTTCCATCTGCTCCAGTTGCCAGTGTTGTATTTGGAACAGTTGCGAACTTTGCAACTGAGATTCCCGCATCTCCTTGTGCACCTTGTGAACCAGTTGCGCCGGTGTCACCTTTAACTCCTTGAGGACCTTGTGCGCCTTGTGCACCTTGAGGACCTGTCGCGCCGGTATCGCCTTTCGCTCCTTGTGATCCTGTTGCACCAGTTAAACCAGTATCACCTTTGATTCCTTGAATGCCTTGAGCGCCTGTTAATCCAGTTGCTCCAGTAGCACCGACAGCACCTGTCGCGCCGGTGTCACCTTTTGGACCGACTGGTCCTGGTGCACCAACAGCTCCAGTTAATCCCTGAACACCTTGTGCTCCTGTTGCTCCAGTTGCACCTTTATCTCCAGTCGCACCTTTATCTCCTTTAGGACCTGTTTGTCCCATCGCACCAGTTTCTCCAACAATGTTTGAAACAACTGGTACTTCATTGGCACGCAGCGAAGTTGTAACTTTCCAAACACCTTTTGTTTTTGGTCCATAGAGATTTAGATTTTTTGTATCGATATAGAAATCACCATTGATTCCTTGGGTTTTTGAGGGAGCTCCTGCACCACTAAGGATTGTGTTAACAACAGTTGTAGGAGTTGGCCCTGCAGCCTTTGAACTTGTCTTTTCAACTGCGATAGCTGACGGAAGTATCGCTAAGGAAAATGCCACTGTGATTGCTACTAGATATTTACTAACTTTCATGGTTCACCAAAATTTCTGTGTGGGGATTTAAGTCTGAACCTGTGAATATTCATAGAGAATAAGGGTTTCGGCAGGGGGTATATGCGTAGATGTAAGGGAAGCCCTACTAAAAATATTTATTTCTCTGCCGCGTTACTCAGGTTCAATGGCTAAAATCCTCAGCATTGACCTGTTTATTACAGGTAGTCGATGACGAGGGGTCAGGACAAGCAGTACTAACGAGAGGAAATGCGTATGTCTTCAAAGAAAAGATTGGCAGCAGTTGCAATCACTATTGCGGCACTTACAGCTGGATCAACAGGAATCGCATCAGCACATGATGGAGTGAACAAAGGTCTAGTAAAGGCAACAGTTCTTGCAGATCTAGTAAAGGCTGGAACGATTACACAAGCACAGGCCGATGCCATTTCAAAGAAGTTTGATGAAGTGCGTGCTGCAAAGCAAGCAGAGCGTGCTGCAAAGAAGGCCGCTAATCCAGGTAAGACTGGAAAGCATGGCAAGGCTCCAAAGGCTCCAGGCGCATAATTTCTAAGTGCGCTTCCCTTTAGGAAGTGGAAAAACCCGCCACGTGAGCAATCACTTGGCGGGTTTTTCTCTTCCCGTGGCAAGATGCGCACATGCGCATTCATATTGGCAGCGATCACGCTGGTCTTGAATTAAAGGCAGCACTTGTTGAGTACTTGCAGAGCAAAGGCCATGATGTAAATGATCATGGGCCACATGAGTATGACGCAGTTGATGATTACCCAGATTTTTGTATCCCAGCAGCGATTGCAACTGTTGCAGACCCAGCTTCTCTAGGAATTGTTCTAGGCGGCTCTGGAAATGGCGAGCAGATCGCAGCAAATAAAGTGAAGGGCGTGCGTGCGGTTCTAGCGTGGAGCGTAGAGACAGCAAAGCTTGGTCGAGATCACAACAATGCAAATGTTGTTGGAATCGGTGGGCGTATGCACTCAATTGAGGATTGCAAAGCGATTATCGATGCATTCATCGAGACACCATTTTCAAATGATGAGCGTCATGTTCGCAGGATTAACAAGATCGCTAAATATGAAAATGAAGGTTCGCTTTAAGCCTTTATGTACATCATGTCGTTAACGGCATGGTCTTTATCGATTCCTTGACCTTCAAAACGTGTTACTGGCCGCCATTCAGGCTTGTCGATGACTCCCCCGGTAAACAAGGTTGATCCCGCAAATACTTCTTGGATGCTCACTGCGTAAGGAACCCAATCTGTTGCGATGTGAATGAATCCACCCTTTTTAATCTTTGGGTGAATCAAAGAGAGAAAACTTTCATTGACGATTCGGCGCTTATTGTGTTTTTTCTTTGGCCATGGATCGGGAAAGAAAAGATGAATTCCATCTAATGATTCGTCGGCGATCATGTGTTGCAAAACCACATGAACATCTTCTTCAATAACTTTGAGGTTTGTTAAATCATTTTCAACGATACGAGCTAGAAGCTTTCCAATTCCGGGCGGGTGGACATCTACTGCGATGTATCCGTTGTTGGGGTGATTCTTAGCAATGATCGCTGTTGCCTCTCCCATTCCAAAGCCGATCTCCATGATCACCCTGTCACTCTTTGGGAAAATCTCAGAAATCTTTATCTGCTCCTGCTTGAACTCAATTCCATGAACCTTTTGCAGAGCATCTTTGGCTAATCTCTGGGCATCTGTAATTCGGGAGCCGCGGATACTGTAGCTACGTACCGATGGGCGTTCCATGGGGCAACTGTGTCATGGTTGGATAAGAACCTACAAAATCACCGAAGGAGTGCTGAAGCTAAAGAGCGTGCCGATCATCTCTACGTCAACAGTTATGTAGTGACCCTCGATGTAACAAAGGGCGAAGAAACCTTTTACTCAAAGTCTGAGGTTTCCTTCACATGTAACAAGCCTGGCTACGCAACCTTTATCGATGCTGTTGGTCGTTCAGTTATCAGCGCAACCCTGAATGGTGTTGCCGTTGATACAAGCAACTTTGATGGCGAAAGCATCTTCCTGACTAACTTGGCTGCAGATAATCTCTTGGTGATTGAGATTGAAGCTGAGTACTCAAAGTCTGGTGAAGGTTTACAGCGTTCAGTTGATCCATCAGATGGAGAGATCTACTTGTACTCACAGGGCGAGACTGCACATATTCGCAATATGTTCCCTTGCTTTGATCAGCCAGCGCTGAAGGCAACTTTCTCGCTAACTGTTACAACACCAGGTCACTGGGAAGCAGTTTCAAACAACCCAGTGGAATCAAAGGTTGCAAAGGGCGATCTTGTTGAATGGAAGTTCTCAACAACTCCTCGTATTGCTACCTATCTTGATGCGTTAATCGCTGGTCCTTACTCATCTGTTCACGATGTGTACAAGGGTCAAAAAGAAATCCCAATGGGAATCTACTGCCGTAAATCAATGATGCAGTACCTAGATCCAGAAGATATCTTCCTGATTACTAAGCAAGGTTTTGAGTACTTTGAAAAGACATTTGGTTTGGCGTATCCATTTGAGAAGTACGACCAGATTGCCGTTGTTGACTTCAACTTTGGTGCGATGGAAAACGCAGGAGCGGTTACCTTCCGCGAAGATGTCTTGGTATTCCGTAGCCACATGCCAGATAAGGCATACCTGTCACGTGCAAACACAATTCTTCACGAGATGGCACACATGTGGTTTGGTGACATGGTCACCATGTCATGGTGGGACGATCTGTGGCTGAACGAATCATTTGCTGAATGGTCTTCATACCTTGCACTTGCAGAATCAACACGTTTCAAGGGCGCTTGGTCTGAATTCAACTCTGCACGTAAGAACTGGGCCTACCGTCAAGATCAGTTGTCATCTACCCACCCAATCATCGCCGACATGGTTGATATGGAAGCAGTAAATGCAAACTTTGATGGAATTACATATGCAAAGGGAGCATCTGTTCTGCACCAATTAGTTGCACACGTAGGACGCCCACAATTTATCGCTGGTCTGCAAAAGTACTTTGCCAAGCATGCTTGGGGAAATACAACCCTTGAAGATCTCTTGGTAGAACTAGAGGCATCAAGTGGTCGCAAACTTGATAGCTGGGTAAATACCTGGTTACAAACAGCAGGAGTAAACACACTTCGCCCATCTCTTGTAATTGAAGGTGATGTTTACAAGAGCATCACAATCACACAAGAGGCACCACTTGTTCCTGCCGATTCAAAGGAGCTACGTCCGCACCGCCTTGCAGTTGGTTTGTATGACATCAGTGGAGATTCGCTGAAGCTTCGCAAGAGCGTAGAACTTGATGTTGCGGGTGCAGCAACAGTTGTAACTGAGCTTGCGGGCGAAAAGGTGGCAGATCTATTACTAATCAATGATCGCGATCTTTCCTGGGTAAGTTTGATGATGCTTTAGCTCGCGCACTGTGCTGGGCTTCTATCTGGGATATGCACCGTGATGCTGAGATCTCGGCAGCAGATTTCATTCAAATCGCATTGAACGGCCTTGCTGGAGAAAGTGATGATGCGATTGTTAACATCGTTTTGACTCAATTGGGAACATCGGTTGAGGCGTATGCAAAGGATTCAAACCGCAATTCATACCGTGAGAAGTTAGCAACTGGTTTATGGGCGCTGACTCAGAACTCTGCTCCAGGTAGCGATCTCCAGCTTCTTATCTCACGCGCATTTGCTATCAACTTAAGGTCGATACAGATCTTCGTTGGTACTTCTTGATCGCATTAACAGAGCGTGGTGCGACAACCAAGGCTGAACTAGATGCAGAACTTGCTAAGGACAATACAACGAGCGGAAATATCGCTTACGAAACTTGCTTAGCGGCCATGCCAAATAATGAAGCTAAGGCTTATGCATTCAACAAAGTACTTAACGAAGACATCGTTACATCTATGAGAAGTGCATTGATCGCTGGATTCCAGCGTCCAATTCAGCGCGACTTGCTGGAGCCATTTGTAAACCTCTACTTCGACAACCTCATCAGCGCTTGGGAATCCAAGTCATACGAGGGTGCAGCCAAGTATGTAACCGGTTTCTATCCATCATGGATTGTGAAGCAATCAACCGTTGATGCAACTAATGCATGGCTCAATGGTGCTGGAAAAGATTCACCAGCGGTGCTTCGTAAACTTGTTAAAGAGTCGCAGGATGGATTAATCCGTGCGCTCAAAGTTCAAGCGCTAGATCGCTAATTACTCGATTGTTGTGAGTGCAGATGTCTTAGCCTTTCGAGGCTTTGACATCGCATAAGCAAGAACTGAGATCACAACAAACATAACTGTTGGAATTACAAAAAAAGTTACAACAGTTTCGAGCACTGAGATTCCAGGAATCTCTACGATTGGGCCTTCATTGCGCATGGTGGAAGTGTAATTTACTTACGCAGTAGCTGCAGCCACACCAAATGGCTCTAGGTACTGGAGCCATCTGTGATCTGTGCGACCTGTTCCCAGAATTCTCCATGCTGCGCCAACTGGCTCACGGGGCAGAGTGCGAAGTCTCCAGCCGAGCTCCTTTAAATGTTTATCAGCTTTAAGGTGGTTGCACTTGTGGCATGCAGAAACAACATTTTCCCAATTATGTCCGCCACCACGGCTTCGGGGAATCACATGGTCAATTGAAGTTGCAGGTGCTGAGCAGTAAACACAACGCCCACCATCGCGGGCAAAGATTGCTCGACGTGAAAGCGGAACTGAGTGACGATAAGGAATGCGAACAAATTTATTGAGACGAACAACTGATGGCAATGAAATCTGGCCACCGGCGAAACGTAAGACATCGCCTGAATCTTCAACCATGGTTGCTCTGTGATTGAGAACCAAAATGAGCGCGCGACGATCTGTGATGACACCCAATGGTTCATAAGTGGCATTGAGAACAAGTGTGCGCGACATAAATCGCTCCCGATCTGGCGCGTGGCATATTTAGGTGACATTTTGGATAAAGTTTTGCCATCATGAATGAAACTGTGCGTAATTTCTTAGACTGGATGGCTGGAACGCCTCTTCGAGTACTGACCATCATTGTGGCCGCCGCCTTTGTCCAAGGTTTTGGCTCCCGAGCAATCGCTCGAGCTATGCAGAAATTGGCCTCGGTTGATCTGGTTCCAGGGCCACGCAATATTGTTGCCCGCCAAAAGGAACGTGCAAGCACAATCGGTGGAGTTCTTACCGCATCCCTTAAAGCAACTACATGGATTGTTGCAACGGCGATGGCGCTTGGAGAGTTTGGTTTTGATTTAGGTCCGCTCATCGCATCCGCCGGAATCGTCGGCGTTGCACTTGGTCTTGGTGCGCAAACTTTGGTGCGCGATATTTTGTCTGGAATCTTCATGCTGATTGAAGATCAGTACGGAGTTGGAGACACGATTTCAGTATTAGAGGTTGAAGGCGTTGTTGAAAAGGTTGGACTTCGCGTAACAACTGTTCGTGATGGTCAAGGAACTTTGTGGTACTTACGTAATGGAGAAATCCTTAAGGTTGGAAATCAATCTCAATCAGGTTGATTGACTAGCGAATT
>JBEAVJ010000126.1:0-2616 GCA_041160995.1 Actinomycetota bacterium
TCAGCAAAGGGAGCGATTGCTCTACGACATTCAACTGACATTGGATGGTCGATATCGAGCAGAAGCGTCTTGTCGCTCTGAACAATTAGTGGACCATCACTCATTAAGTAAATCCTTTATTAGCGCGTTTAATAACTTGCTGCGATCTTCAAGGGTACTGATGTCTACCCATTCATGCGCGGCGTGAGCGCCATCTCCGACAGCTCCTAAGCCATCTAGTACTTGAGCCCCAGCGGCTGCAGCGAAGTTTCCATCGCTGGCACCTCCAACAGAGGCATGTCCTAGCGGTGGCATTCCCAACTCTTTTGCCACCTTTTCCGCACGCTCATACAAAGCCATCGTTGAGGAAGTTTCTAAAGGCGGACGATTGAAACCACCAGTAATTTCATAACGGGTACCCGCATTAACCGGCTTTAAACCCTTAATCGCGGCATCAACACGTTCAAGATCTGCCATTGAGAATGAACGGATATCAATATCAAGAACAGCTAAATCAGGAACAGTGTTGGTTGTATTGCCTGCATGCAAAGTTGTTGGCACAACAGTGGTTCCATGCTCTGGATTTTCCATTGCAGCAATTGCTAAGACCGCATGTGCAATTTCGACTGTTGCGTTAACTCCCTTTTCAGGCTCGAGTCCAGCGTGCGATGCCTTTCCATGAATCTTAACTTGGTACATCGCAGTACCTTTTCGACCTGTTTTAACCTTTCCATTAAGTGTTGCCTCTAAAACCAAAACAGCCTTTGCTTTTGCAGAAATTTCCTTAACGAATTCTTTGGAAGTTGCACTTCCAGTTTCTTCATCTGTAGTTGCAATAAGTGCAGCGCTTCCGGTAATTCCCTTCATCGCATACAAAGCTTGGATAAATCCAGCTTTCATATCAAATACTCCGGGACCACGCGCTGCATTGCCTTCTACCTGCCACACAGGTTCAAAGGAACCCTTGGGCCAAACTGTGTCTAAGTGTGCAAGTACAACTACATCTGGAGTTGCCGAACCCCACCAAAAGACAGGGCGACCATTTACTTCGCGGATATCTGCGGGTGTGCCTAAAACTCGTGTAGCAATTTGATTTGCAAGTGCGATTACATCGCGACATGACTGAAGATCTTCAGTTGGAGATTCCAACTTCACCAATGCTTCAAGGTCTGCCAACATGGGATAAGTCTATAGCGGCGCTACGCCTGTGATGCGGGGAATTCTGAAGGATTGAACCTCGCCCGTTGCATGATCCTTGGCAATTAAGGCTCCAGCGCTAATTCTGATGGGATCAATTATTCGATGAGTTACTCCACCATTGTTATCTGCATAGCCAATCGAGAGGGTTTTTTCCTCAGCGATGAATTGATTGAGTACTTCCATTGTTTCATTGGCGGTGGTTCTAGGTAATTGACCTAACGCTTCACTAGCTACTTGGCGAAGTTTAGATTGACGATGCGTAGATTTTTCACCGGTTCGTAAAACTCTAATTGCAGCAGCAATTACCTCGGGTGTTGGTGTCTCTATCTCACCAATGATTCGCGGAGGTCTTGGCTTTGCAATCGAACGGTTAGATTTCGGACCGGTAAGAATCATGCCGTTGGCAGATTCACCAGCAGGTAGATACCCAGCTTCTCGCAACACACGCATCGCATCAGTTGCATCCATATCGCAGATAACAACTTCAGGGGCAATCCTTCGCAATGAAAGTATCTCAAGTTTCTTATCGTTCATGATTTGTGAAATTAGAGCGGTGTCTTCGCAGCGAATAAATGATGAGGTGTTACCAACACGAAGTTTTCCATGTTTCTTTGCAACATCTGCAATCAAGTACTCCAACGGTTGTGGCATTGGGGTCTTAGATGTTTTGATCAAGAAGCTTTTGATTTCATCGCCCGTTTTACCATGGTCTAAAGCTCGACGAATTGTTGCTTCAGTAAATCGATACACAGTTGCACCGCCACGGCTTTCAATCTCAGCCATCATTGCAAGTGCTTGAGAGATCTCATGTTCTAGAGGTCCTGGAGCGATTGCAGTGTTATCGCTCTGAATCAAAATGTGATCTACAGTCTTTGGTAGATCCTCATTGATTGAACTCAGATCATCACCATTGAGAAATTCAAGACCAAACTTAGAGATTGCACCTTGCCCAGTAATGCCTAGCCATTCAGCCTCGCGTAGCGTCCACTCTGCTAACTCTTCTTGCAGAGATGAGTTTCGACGTACCGGTGCACGCCACAAGAGAAGCTCTTTGAAGCTACTCCACTCGGGTGCGACCCCTGGATTTTCACGCAATAGATCAAGGGTCAAAGCGCGCACGCGGGCTGCATTCACACGGTCAAGCTCTGGACCAAGTGCCGCAACATTCTTAGCTTCAGCTCGTCCTACTAATCCGCTTACTCTGGAGGTAATCAACCATTGCGATGCAAGCATCTGCCATCTATCTGCAGGGCTCTGCATTAACCAGATATCAAACTTATTGCTTGGCAAGATGCGCTCATCGGCATCGATACTTACAAGTGAGGCAAGGTAAGCGAGTTCGGTAATGAATGCGGTACATGATTCATCAACACCTAAGTGAGTTGAGATGACTTTGAGGTCTCTAACTCCTAAACCACCAGCACGTAATGCATCAGC
>JBEAVJ010000027.1:0-7306 GCA_041160995.1 Actinomycetota bacterium
GGAGTAATCTCTGAAGCAGAGCGTCTCTACCGAATTCAGAAGCAATCACTAGATGCTGCCGAATCTGCAATTCAGCAGTCACGTAACCGTCTCGACGGTGCGTTTCAAAGACTCGAAGAGCTTCAAAAGAGTGTTCTAGACAATCTCAATGCAGATGACACATTAATTAATCCAGGTCCGCTTAAGGTTTCTAGCCAACGCACTCGCCCAGCACTTGATGCACCAAAGAAAAGTGCAAAGACAACTGCGAAGAAGGCCGCAAAAAAGGCTCCAGCAAAGAAGAGCGCGGCCAAGAAAACCGCAAAGCGCTAATTTCATTTAGCTCATAAAAGCCATGTCCACTCCCCGCGGCATCCGTTACATACCTGCCATTGATGGCTTGCGTGCGGTAGCTGTTATTGCGGTGATGCTCTATCACCTTGGTTTTACATGGATTCCTGGCGGATTCTTAGGTGTAGATCTCTTCTTTGTAATCTCTGGCTATGTCATAACACGTTTGCTCTTGGATTCGATTCAGCGAAGTGGTGGATTAGATCTTCGTGCTTTCTATATAGCTCGCATCAGACGTTTACTGCCACCTCTTGTTTTCATGATCATTGTGACAACTGTCTTTATCGGGGTATGGGCACCAGACACAATGCGTCGATTTGTTGCAGACACTCCCTTTGCTCTCTTTGGTGGAATGAACTGGTGGTTGGTATTTCGCCAAACAGATTACTTTGAGGCTATTGGGCGAGCTCCTCTGTTGCAGCACACCTGGTCACTTGGCGTAGAGGCTCAGTTCTACCTGGTGTGGCCGCTCATTCTTCTCTTAGTTTTACGGTACTTCGGTAAGAACAAGATTTCTGGTGCAGCCCTTTTGATTGCAGCCTTTTCAGGAATTTCACTTCTTCTTGTCTCACTGCGCATTGATGCGGCAAATTCATCCTCTGTAAGCCATGTGTACTTTGGTACAGACACGCACAGCATTGGTTTATTTCTAGGTGCAGCCCTTGCTGTTCGGTGGATTCCACAGAATCTCAATGAAACCGTTTCTAAGAAGGCCCAGGATTTCATCGATGGAATTGGTCTCTTTGGTCTAGTTGGAATCATTGCAGCATTTTTACTTGTCGATGAGAATGATCCAACACTTTACAAGATTGCCTTTCCGCTAGCTGGAATTTTCGGTTGTGCAATCATTACTTCGATTGTGCATCCAGCTTCTCGCTTTGCTCCGATTCTCAGTACCAGTCCATTTGTCTGGATTGGTGAGCGTTCATACGCAATTTATTTGTGGCACTGGGTGGTTTTTCAACTCACACGTCCTCAATTTGATCTAGAAGGTTCTCCGTGGGCGCTGTACACATTGCGAATATTGATTGTCTTCGCCCTGGCAGATATCTCTCTGCGAATCGTTGAATTACCAGTTAGAACAGGGCTTATTGATTATTGGTTTAAGGGAATGAAGTACCGCACCAAGAGAGTTCAACTTCGACAAAAGTTTGCAGTCTTTCTCATTATCATTTCAACAATTGGTGCAACTACAACCTCCGCACTTAGCGCTATTGCAGAGGGTGATCGCCAACTCAATCAACTTAAGAAGCAGTTAGAGCAACCAACTACCGTGCCTACATTGACCGAGGGTGGTCTCTGGGTTACCGGTGACTCAGTTATCTTAGGAATTCGTTTCGAGTTAGATGCGCGGGAAAACATTGGCTTAATAAATGCACGAGTTGGGCGACAAGCACCAGAGCTTTTAGAGGTTATCAAGAATGACAAGGCGAATATGGTTGGTTCAACCATCATCTTGAACCTTGGAAACAACAATAAGTTAAGTGAAGAGCAAGTGGCAGCGATATTTGCTGAAATCGCAGAGCAGCCACGAATCATCGTTGTAAACACCGCAGTTCCACGTGGTTGGCGCGATGAGAACAATGCATTGATAAGTAAGTACGCAGCTCAGTATGGAGCGCGGTTAATTGATTGGGCAGCGATTTCAGCTAACCATCCAGAGTACTTTGGACCAGATGGAGTGCACCTCGTTCCAGCTGGTGTTCGTGCATATGTAGATGCGATCGCCGCCGAACTTTCACCAGCTACTGAAGTTATAAGCGGGCAATAAAAAATCCCCCACCATTAGGTGAGGGATTTCTTATAAAGAGTTGTTTACTTAAACTCTCCTGGAATTCCAAAAGCTGTTGCTGATGCAGTTTGTCCATCTGCGTAAACAGAGGAAACGCGGAACTGAGTCCATCCTGAATCACTAGCCTTTGAAACATTCTGAGTGAGTTGATCTGCGGGAACTGTTGCGATAACTGTCCAGTCTCCTGAACCATTCGCACGGATTTCAACGTTGTAACCAGTAAGTCCTTCAACAGCTGTTGGTGCTACCCAGCGAAGCTTTAATCCGCCTTCAGCATTGAGTGCAACAAACTTTGTTGGTGCTTCTACCGCTGTAACTGTTACCGCTGGCTCTTCGCTTTCAGATGGTGTTGCAGATGGTTCTGCACTCTGTGACATCGAAGGTGCAGGAGCTGCATCATCGCTGTCCTTATCTGAAGATTGTGACCACACGATAACTGCGAGCGCAGCAATACCGATTACTACTAGCCATGCTGTGCGAGTTGAAGTTGATTGCTTTGGTGCTGCAACTGGCTTAGCTGGTGCAGGTGCAGCTGCCTTAACAGGTGCCGCTACCGCTGCAGGTCTTGGAGCAGAAGTAACTGCAACTGCAGCCTTCTTAACAACACGCTTTGCAGGTGCCTTCTTGGCAACCTTCTTCTTCGCTACAGCTTTCTTAGCAACAGACTTCTTTGCGGTCTTCTTAACAGCTGACTTCTTTGCTGTCTTCTTCGCTACAGCCTTCTTTGCTACGGCTTTCTTAGCTGTCTTCTTTTTTGCAACAGCTTTTTTAGCTACAGCCTTCTTTGCTGGTGACTTCTTCTTCGCAGTTGTCTTCTTTGCAGGAGACTTCTTAGCTGCTTTCTTTGCGGTCTTCTTAACGGCCACGTGGAACTCCTTGGGTTGCGGTACGCACGTTTTTAACGCACTTGTATGGGTTAAGGCTACCCCAGGCTCGCAAGCATTTGGATGACATGAGGCGCGATAGTCCGTAGTGATTTTCCGCGGTGACTCATTAAATCCTTTTCCTCTGCGCTCATTTGTGCGGAGGAAATACTCAAACCGAGGGGCTGAAAAATCGGGTCATACCCAAAACCATTCTCTCCAACGGGTGCGTGAAGGATGTGGCCATCAAAGCGACCTTCTGCAACCTGGTGGCGGCCATCGGGCAAAACCAATGAGGCCACACACATAAAGTGCGCGGTTCGCTCCTGATCTGGAACATCTTTAAGTTGCTCCAAGACTTTATCTATATTGGCTCGATCATTTCCATGAACCCCAGCCCAGCGAGCCGAATAAATGCCTGGATCGCCATTGAGGGCATCGATACAAAGACCTGAGTCATCTGCAATCGCGGGTAAAGCTGTAGCTTCACAGGTGTAGCGAGCTTTCAATAGAGAGTTCTCTTCAAATGTTGAACCGGTTTCATCAACATCAACAAGGTGCGGAAATTGATCAACGCCAATGAGCTCGATCTGACCCGGGGCAAGCTCTTCAAGAATTCTACGAAACTCTGTGATCTTTCCCTGATTACGTGTTGCAAGAACGAGTTTGTGGGACATTACTTGGCAAGTACATCTTTCTGTAACTGGCTCAGTGTTGAACATCCCGCAACAGCTAGATCAAGCAGTTGATTCAGTAGAGCGCGATCAAATGGTTCACCCTCTGCGGTGCCTTGAACTTCGATGAAACGTCCATCGCCTGCTACAACAACATTCATATCAGTTCCGGCACGAACATCCTCTTCATAACAAAGATCAAGCATTGGAACACCATCGATGATTCCAACACTTACAGCAGCGACTGAGTCGTTCAGTGGCTTTGCACTTTCCTTGATATGGCCCTGTGACTTCGCCCATGCAATTGCATCAGCTAATGCAACATATGCACCTGTGATCGCAGCGGTACGTGTTCCACCATCTGCCTGAAGAACGTCGCAGTCGATAACGATTGTGTTCTCGCCCAGCTCTTTCATGTTTACAACTGCACGAAGTGAGCGACCAACAAGACGTGAAATCTCTTGTGTGCGGCCACCTAACTTGCCCTTAACGCTTTCACGATCTGAACGAGTATGGGTTGCACGAGGAAGCATTGAATACTCTGAAGTTACCCAACCATTTCCAGTGTCCTTCAACCAACGTGGCACACCAGGTGTAAATGAAGCAACACACAAAACACGAGTCTTACCAAACTCAACTAATACTGATCCTTCAGCATGGTCCAGCCACCCGCGTGTGAACTTGATTTCGCGCAGATCTTTCTCAGTACGTCCATCATTGCGTGCCATCTTTAGCTCCTCTATCGCGAAAAACTGTATGTGTTACAGCTCTTGGTGTTCAACGTGTGTTACTTCTGGACCTAGAAAACGTCGAGCTAAGGTTTCAAAAGCCTTGGCATCACCGGTTGCTAAGAATCTATGTGTTGCGGGAGTTGAACTATGTGCTCGCAGTGAGCCATTTTCAACAAGGGTTCGATACAAATCTTTAGCTGTTTCTTCAGCGCTTGAAACTAAAGTCACGCCTTCGCCCATTACATATGAGATAACACCTGTTAATAATGGATAGTGAGTACATCCAAGAACCAAGGTATCAACCTTGGCCTCCATAACCGGTGCTAAATATTCACGGGCGATTTTGGTGATTTCTGCACCAGATGTTTCCCCACGTTCTACATACTCAACAAATAAAGGACAAGCCACGGAGGTAATCTTTAATTGAGGGGCTGCGGCAAATGCATCTAAATATGCTTTGGAATCAATTGTTGCTCGAGTTCCAATAACACCAACATTTCCTGATCGTGTTGCTGCCACTGCTCGACGTGCAGCAGGTTGGATTACTTCAATCACTGGAATTGAATAGCGCTCACGCGCATCTCGAAGCATTGCCGCAGATGCAGTGTTGCAAGCGATCACTATTGCTTTAACACCTTGTTCTACAAGGTAATCCATTGTTTCAAGAGCGAATTCACGAACCTCGGCAAGTGGACGTGGACCGTAAGGACCTCGCGCCGTATCGCCGATATACAGAGTGGATTCATTAGGAAGTTGATCAAGGATTGCACGCGCAACGGTTAATCCGCCTACACCTGAATCAAAGATTCCAATTGGGGCATCACTCACAGGCCAAGCCTACCTTGCGTGCATGGTGTTACCGGTAGCTGAACTATTGAGATTCATCCATCAACGCATCGATCAAACTCTCTTGCAGCCAGCCAAGCCAGCTATAAACAGCGTAAACGCCTCGCATCGGGTCATCTGGCGCTAATAGCTCTAAATCTTGTTGAGTATTTGTATCAACTCTTAAGCGGACTCCGAGTGCAAGTCGAACATCATTCATCGCTCCTAACCATGCATTTGCAGAGTCATGATCTAACTCAATCACTCCATCAACTGCGGTTTTTATGTGCATGCGCATAGCCATTGCATGCGCCTGCTTCTTTTGTCGCAAAGTAGATTCGGTGTAGCGGCGAAACTCGGATGCATCAACTTGATCTGCATATGCATTTGGCAGTAAACGCAATAACACCTCATCTTCAGGAGGTGTGTCATGAACTGTAATTCCAACCATGGCAGCTAATGGATCTTCGTTGTGGTGATCTACTCGTTCTGCCAACAACTCAATGATTTGTTCTGCAAGATTTAACAACACTTCACGTTCTGCTTCGGTGAAATTAGCTAGGTATGCGTTGTCACCGTGACGAAAGAATCCGTGTTCAACCTCACTCATAGCGCTTGATCACCGCGCTGAAGAGTTGCCCACAAACCATATTCATGAAGACGAGCAACATCATGCTCCATCTCTTCGCGGCTTCCAGTAGAAACAACCGCTTTACCTTCTGTGTGCACCTTCATCATAAGTTCATGTGCTTTTTCTTTGTTATACCCAAAGAGCTCCATCAACACGTAAGTCACATACGTCATTAAGTTAACTGGGTCATCCCAAACAATTGTTACCCATGGAATATCGCCACTAAAGATAGCCTTGAGCTCTTCATCAAGCTTCTCATTAATATCACTCTTGCTTTTTACTTTTGGCATTTTTAGCGAATCACAATTGCGAACTGCTCAGAGGCGATATCGCCCACTATCTGAACTCGCATTGTCACAACTCCTCGTTTAGTTTCGACCGCAGTGAAGGTAAACAAACCATTGGCATCAGAAATCACTGCTGTACCTACATTTTGCCACTTGCCATTCACATTTTTCTGCAATTGGGCTGACTTTCCAGGCAAAGGTGGCAAGAGTTGAGCTTTTACAACTATTGGTGAGCCCTTAGATACAGAAACAGGACGATCTAACTGCACACTGCTCTTTACCGTGATTTTTGCTTCTTGAGAAATTGATTCTGCTTGTTCCCAAGTTCCAACCGTTGTTAGACGCAAGGATGCAGCACCACCCAATGTCATTGGGGTAGAGATGGTTCCATCAACAGCGGTAATGAGCTCAGTGACTTTGCTCCATGTACTTTCATTAGCACGCTTAATCTCTAGAGAAACAGGTACACCTGCAACTGGAGTCTTATCTTTAAGTGTGAGCAAGCCTTTAACTGTAAACAGTCCTGCATAGTTGATGGTGTTTTGCGGAGCACCCTCAATACTCAATGTGTTCACGACAGGATCTGGCGCGATTGAAAGAGCGGCTTTGCGCAACTCTGCAGTTGCAGCAGGAGACTCCATTGCAAGGGTCCACAGTGCAGCACCACCTAATCGATACTTGGCAACTAGTGCCATGCGTTCTGCATAGCTACGATCATTCTGATACCAAACTGTTCGATTAACTTTGCATTCTGTTGATGCACCCGTTGCAGATAAGCCGTTATATGTTTGCGTGTATGAATAAGTGGCTTCGCTGAACTTTTCATCAAAGGTTGGGGTTGCTTTATCAATAGCTGCCTTGGTATCTGCATAACTAGTTTTGAATGTTGCAGCTTTTGCGCCACCCTTTAAACCTGGCGGTGCATTTACCGGACACTTTCCTTGAACAGATGTAATCCAATCGCGACCGTATCCCGGTAAACCGATGAACACCTTTGATGGAGACATAATGCTGACCGCATACTTCAAAGTCTTTTCTGTCCATGAAATAGGACCGATAGGTCCTGGTTTAGCAACGGAATAGTCGTAGGTCATGATTCGTAAACGATCAATACTGCTTGCAACATCAGCCCATGCATACACAAAGTAACCCTTTTGTTTCTCCTTGGGGTCA
>JBEAVJ010000127.1:0-2608 GCA_041160995.1 Actinomycetota bacterium
AAGCCCTAGAATGGGAGCATGAGCGCGGTTCTAGTTGAGGATGGTCCCGATAAGGGTGCTGTCTGGCACTTTGGTGAACCAGTTAAAGAACAACGCGCTCTCGAAGCTGGAACTGCCTGGGCTGATTTATCCCACTTCAATATCGTGGCTATTACCGGTGAAGATCGCCTGAAGTGGCTGCATGATTTAACAACACAGTTTGTCAGTGATTTACAGCCTGGTGTGTGGATGCCTTCAATGATCTTAGATGCCAAGGGGCATGTCGAATTTCAATTTAACTTAGTTGATGATGGAACAACTACATATTTAGTTTTAGATCCTGGGTATGTTGAACAGCTAGTTGAGTATTTAACCAAGATGAAGTTCATGCTTCGTGTCGATGTTCGTGATGCAAGTAGCGAGTTTGTTGTGCTGCGCGCACCAGGGGTAGCAGATGCAATCGGTGGGCCTTTTGCTTTGGTGCCACGTGCAGAGGTTGATGAGATGAAGCAAACCTTTGGTGGGGTAGCCACACAGGTTGGTACTTGGGCGCTGGATGCAGAACGTGTTGCAAAGGGCCGTCCACGCATTGGTTTTGAAACCGACCACAAATCAATTCCTAATGAGCTAGGTGTTTTAAACACCGCAGTTCATATGAAAAAGGGTTGCTACCGCGGCCAAGAGACTGTGGCAAAGATTTATAACTTGGGTAATCCACCTCGTCGTTTAGTGATGTTGCACCTTGATGGCAGCGATGTTGGTTTTCCAGCAGCTGGCACCAAGGTTGAAAATGATGGCGTTGTTGTTGGCTTTGTTGGCACCGTTGCCCGTCACCATGAATTAGGAACGATCGCGTTAGCCGTTGTTAAGCGCAATACTCCAGTTGATGCAACGCTAAGTATTGAGGGAATTCCAGCAAATCAAGAGGTAATCGTTTAACCGCTATTCTTAAGCCATGGAGTTGTTCACCTCAGTAATCCTTGGCCTGGTGGCTATTGCATTAGGTGTTGCGCTTCTTGTGTATGCATTTAAAGGTCGCCAATCACAGGCGCGACGAATTACTAACTGGAGGCAACGCCGCTAATGGTTTTTACAATCCCTGAAGGTTTGCATCCAGATTTGAATCCATTGGCATGGATCGTTGGAACATGGCGCGGAAAAGGTCGCGGGGAGTACCCAGGCATCGAACCCTTTGAGTACGCGCAAGAGGTTGTCTTTAACCATGATGGCCGCAACTTTTTGAATTACTTTTCTCGTTCCTGGATCATCGATGCCGAAGGTGAAATTGTTCGTCCAGGTGCATCAGAGGCTGGTTTCTGGCGCGTCAAGCCCAACAATGTTTTAGAGGTTGTTATGTCACACAACACCGGAATATCTGAAGGTTGGGTCGGACAGTTTGATGGTCCAAAGATTCAATTAGTTTTAGATCAAGGCTATTCAGCACCATCGGCAAAGATTGTTACAGCAGGTGTGCGTTTATACGGTCTTGTCGAAGGACAGTTGTTTAGCGCATACGACATGGCTGCTAATGGTCACGAATTGCAGGCGCACCTTTGGTCTTCGCTAGAACGTCAAAGTGAGTAACGCCAACTCGATGCTCGGTGAGGTTTTAGCTGAGGTAACACGTAGCGGAGTTGTTGAATCTGTTCACGCAGGTCATCTTGTTTTGCTCAATGCTGATGGATCAATCCTCTTTCAAAAGGGAGATCCAACCCTTGATATTTACTCACGTTCTTCGTTGAAATCAATTCAGGCATCGGCAATGGTGCGTGCTGGATTAGATATTGAGCCACGTTTACTGGCTTTGGTGTGTGCATCTCATTCAGGAACACCGATGCATCAACAAGGAGCTCTTGCGATCTTGGCAAAGGCAGGGCTTGATGAGCATTCGCTTAAATGCATTCTTGATCGACCTTTAGATGAAGAGCTTCGTCGCACCTCTGAACCAACGCGATTAGCAATGAACTGCAGTGGAAAGCATGCAGGAATGCTTGCAACCTGTGTGATTAATGGCTGGCCAACAGATTCTTACTTAGATCCCGAGCATCCTTTGCAGCTTGCTATTAAGGCAGAGGTTGAAAGAATGAGCGGCGAGAAGGTTGTTCTCACCAGTGTTGATGGTTGTGGCGCACCACTGTTTCTCTTTTCATTACTTGGTTTAGCTCGCGCAATTCGCAACTTAACAATTAGTACAGATCAAATTCACCAAGATGTCGCACAAGCGTGTCGAGATTTTCCAGAAATGGTTGCAGGTCCTGGACGACTCGGAACACGGATGATGAACAACATTCCAGGGTTGTTTATGAAAGAGGGTGCAGAGGCTGTCAATGTTGCATCACTTCCTGATGGTCGAACATTGGCGATCAAGATCAGCGATGGCAATCAGCGTGCGATGTCTGCAATTACCGCGGCTGCACTTGCGAAGTTTGGTGTTGATGCGCAGGAAGCGCCGGTCAACACACTTGGTGCTGGCTTGCCAGTAGGCACCATTCGCGCAACTCTTTAGATAGGCGTACCCTTAAAGGTCTATGAATGGCCGCATTGCAACAGTAATGGTGCACACCTCGCCCCTGGATCAACCAGGTATTGGCGATGCTGGCGGCATGAATATTTATGTTTTGGAATCTGC
>JBEAVJ010000028.1:0-7296 GCA_041160995.1 Actinomycetota bacterium
TCGTGGGGGAGCAGGGGTTGAACAGCTGTATCAACTGGCGGAAAAAGTCTCTGCTTCATCGATCCATACCTTGGCGGGTTTGATGTCAGTCCCACCAGTGGGGATGAACCCAGAAGAGGCGTATTCGCAATTAGCAGTGATCCGCACTGAGTTTTTGACCAGATTTCCGAAGGCTATTTCCCTGTCGGCAGGCATGAGT
The DNA here is from genome assembly GCA_041160995.1 of Actinomycetota bacterium. Taxonomy (GTDB): domain Bacteria; phylum Actinomycetota; class Actinomycetes; order Nanopelagicales; family Nanopelagicaceae; genus Planktophila. The sequence goes on from JBEAVJ010000028.1 coordinate 200, forward strand.
GGAGATTATGAAATGGCGATTTCCCACGGTGCGACACATGTTCGGGTGGGCTCATCAATCCTCGGTTCCCGCTCACCCCACAGGTAACCTTTATCTATGTCTAATGCAATGCGCCGTGTCGCTAATTACCTTGGTTTGATGGATGATCCTGAATTTGATACTCCACAAACAGCAACTACAAATACCCCAGCAATCCCTCCAACCGGAGATGTTCGAGTAAAAACTCGTGAACCTCGTTCAGTTGGATCATTGCGTCAATCTTCAGTTGTTGAAGTTGCACCGCAGCTTGACCTTCCTGCGATGGATCGCATCATTACCTTGCACCCACGTTATTACAATGAGGCTCGTACAATCGGTGAGCATTTCCGCCAAGGAAATCCAGTGATCATTAACCTCACTGAAATGGATGAGTCAGAGCACAAGCGTCTGGTTGATTTTGCAAGTGGTCTTGCTTTTGGATTGCACGGAACCATTGAGCGCGTGACAAAGAAGGTATTCCTTCTCTCACCTGCAAATGTTTCAGTTAGCTCAGAAGATAAGTCGGCTGCAGCTCAAGCAAGTTTCTTTAACCAGAGCTGATCATGTTGAGCGTCGGCTCACTGCTAGCCAATATTCTTCAAATCTTTTTGCTCGCCCTTTTGGGTCGGTTGATCTTTGATTATGTGCAGATGTTTTCTCGCACCTGGCGCCCCAAGGGAATCCTGCTTTATTTTGTAGAAGCTATCTACACAATCACCGATCCACCAATGAAGTTTGTTGGGCGCTTTGTCCCACCACTTCGTTTAGGCGCGGTAAGTTTAGATATGAGTTTCATTGTGCTCTTCTTCGGAACACAATTGTTAATGAGTTTGGTACGCGGTCTTTAATTACTGTTTAACCAGTACGACCTCAACACCAATCTCTACATCCTTTATCGCCAATCCTGCATCGCGGGTCATTGAAACCGCCAGCACCTCATCAGCGATATGAGCGAGATCGGCTTCAATTGCAGCGGCGATCTCATCAGTTGCATTCCAGGTCACGTTGATGCGATCTGAAATCTCCAAGCCATCGCTCTTGCGACGCTCTTGAATAAATCTGATCACTTCACGCACATTTCCAGCGGCTATAAGTGCAGGAGTGAGCTCAAGATCTAGCGCAACGCTTTCTCCATCATGGGATGAAACGCTCCATCCGCTCTTAGGAACCTCGGTAATCACTAGATCATCCAGTGCGATCTCCCAGGTGCCAACAGTTGTCGAACCTGATGAGCGAAGTGTTTTCACTAGCGCTGTTGCATCGGTAGCGGCGATTGCTTTAGCAATCTCCTGAACAGCGCCACCAAACTTGGCTCCCAAAGATTTGAAGTTAGCTTTAACGCTGATATCGACAAGATCTCCATCGGCGGTTGCAATGTCCTGCAAGGTTTGAACATTGAGTTCATCAGCGATTTGTTCGCGCATCGCTTCGGGAAGAGTAGACCAACCGCTGGCTGCAATAAGGGCGCGACCTAAAGGCTGGCGAATCTTGATGCCAGACTCTGCGCGAGTAGCACGTCCTAACTCAACAATGCGTCGTGTTAGCGCGACTTGAGATGCTAACTCAGTATCAATTGCACCAACATTTACCGTTGGCCAATTTGAAAGGTGAACCGATGCAGCTTGCTTCGAATCTGCAGGGATAACTAACTCCTGCCATACCTGTTCAGTAATAAATGGAACAAGTGGAGCTAGCAGTTGAGTCAAGGTCACTAAGCACTCGTGCAAGGTTCCTAGAGCTGCAACATCTCCATCCCAGAAACGTCGACGTGAGCGACGGACATACCAATTGGAGAGATCATCAATAAATCGAGCAAGGGCACGACCTGCGATCTGAGAATCAAAATCCTCCAACGCTGCATCAACCTCTTGCACCAAAGTATTGAGTTCAGAGATGATCCAACGATCCATCAGAGGTCTATCTGAAAGGGTTGGAGTTTGTGAGATTTCAAAGTTTGATGCATGTGCATACAAAGAATGGAATGAAACGGTGTTCCAGTAGGTCAACAAGGTCTTGCGAACAACCTCATTAATACTGTCATGTCCCACACGTCGAGCAGCCCATGGGGAACCTGCAGCCAACATGTACCAGCGAACCGCATCTGCGCCATGTTGATCCATGAGCGCCATCGGCTCTAAAACATTGCCAAGGTGCTTACTCATCTTGCGACCATCCTTATCCAGGATGTGTCCAAGACAGAGCACCGTCTTGTAAGAGGATTGATCAAAGACCAATGTTCCGATGGTCATCAATGTGTAGAACCAACCACGTGTCTGATCGATCGCTTCACAAATAAAGTCGGCAGGGTAGGAGGCCTTGAACTTTTCTACAGAGCCTTCCTTGTGCGGATATCCCCATTGAGCAAAAGGCATCGCACCTGAGTCATACCAGCAATCAATTACCTCTGGCACTCGCGTCATTGTTTGCGAACATTCAGCACATGCAAAGGTGATGTCATCTACAAATGGACGGTGAGGATCTAAGTTAGAAAGCTCCTGACCTGCCAAAGTGCCAAGCTCCTTGAGTGAATCAACACAGATTTCATGCTTGTTTTCACAACGCCAGATAGGCAAAGGAGTTCCCCAGTAACGATTACGCGAAAGCGCCCAGTCAATATTGTTGTTCAGCCAATCGCCGTAACGACCTTCTTTAATTGTTTCAGGGTGCCAATCTGTGGCCGTATTTTCACGAAGAAGTGCATCCTTAATAGATGTAGTGCGGATGTACCACGATGGTTGTGCGTAGTACATCAACGCTGTGTGGCAACGCCAGCAGTGTGGGTATGTGTGCTCGTACTGCTGATGCTTGTACAAAGCACCACTTGCTTTAAGTTCCTTCACCAAAGCTTTATCAGCATCCTTGAAAAACACTCCACCGACAACGGGAACATCAGCTAAGAAATGTCCATCAGGTGCAATTGGATTTACAACTGGCAAGCCATAACTGCGACAAACCGCTAAGTCATCGGCGCCAAAGGCAGGTGCTTGGTGAACTAAACCAGTTCCATCTTCAGTAGTTACATATGTGGCAAGAACGACAAAGTGAGCATCTGGAATCTCGATGTAATCAAAGGGACGCTTGTAGGTAATGCGCTCAAGCTCCTTACCAAGGAAGCTCTTAAGGATCTTCTTCTCGCCCTTAACCGCATCCATCAAATTCTGTGCAACAACTAAAACCTCAGTTGTCTCCTCATGTGTTACCTCCATGGCAACGTACTCAACCTCAGGGTGCACCGCGATTGCTGTGTTTGAAACCAAGGTCCATGGAGTAGTAGTCCAGACCAATAGCGATGCCTTTAATTCAGCGAGTTCACCTGATGTAACTGGAAAGCGAACAAAGACAGATGGATCTGTAACGGTTTCATACCCTTGCGCTAACTCATGATCTGATAAACCTGTTCCACATCGAGGGCAGTACGGAGCTACTCGGTGATCTTGTACAAGTAATCCCTTTTTCCAAATCTCTTTGAGAGACCACCAGACAGATTCAACGTATTCAGGCGACATCGTCCAGTACGCCTCATCAAAATCAACCCAGAAGCCCATTCGATCTGTCATATCTGTAAATGCACTTACGTGGCGTTGCACAGATTCACGACACTTGTCATTAAATGGTGCGATTCCAAATTTTTCAATATCGCCCTTGCCGGAAAAACCCAGCTCCTTTTCGACAGCGATTTCAACAGGTAAACCGTGACAATCCCAACCCGCTTTACGGGTAACTTGCTTGCCCTTCATTGTGTGAAAACGTGGAAACAAATCCTTAAAGACGCGTGCTTCGATGTGGTGAGTTCCCGGCATTCCATTTGCAGTTGGGGGACCTTCATAAAAAGTCCACGCTGGTGCGCCTTCACGGGCTGCTACGGTTTTTTCAAAGATTGAGTTTTCGCGCCAGAACTTCAGTATTGAATGTTCGACGGCAGGCAGATCAACAGCTGCTGGGATGGCGCGAAATGACATAAAAAAATCCTCCAGAAAACAATCTCTGGAGGGACGATCGCTGCATTCACAGCTTTCGCGGTACCACCCGCCTTGCACATATGAATGTGCCACTTAAAATCTCGTGTGCTGGTTCTACATAGGCCTGGGCCTATTTCTTCCTGCCGGCTCGTGAGGTGATAGCCCCGTCAACGCCCCTTACGCGAGGTTCTTAGTGTAGTTGATTGAATCCTGAAAAAATGACCGTGGCGAAGTTGGTAGCGGTGGCTGCAAAGGCATAAGGTTCGCGACATGCCTAAGAAGCCAGTCAAGAAAGCCGCTGTTAAAAAAGCGGTCAAAAAGGCTGCTGTAAAAAAGGCGGTTAAGAAGGCGGTTAAGAAGGCTGTAAAGAAAGCGGCACCTGCCAAAAAGGTAGCTAAGAAAGCGGCACCGGCGAAAAAGGTTGCCAAGAAAGCTGCTCCTGTAAAGAAGTCAGCGGTAAAGAGCATTCCCGTCAAGAAAGCTCCGGGAAAACCATTTCCCTCCAAGACCACTCTTACAGTTGATGAAAAATCACAAACAGTTTCTGTTTCAACCATTACCGCGCCTGTAGTTGCTCCAGTTGTAGAAGAGCGTCGCTTAGTGATGCCACCTCCACCACGTCCAGTTAAGAGTGGCAAGAAGGTTGCGCCACTGAAGCCGATCAAGGTTGCACCAACACCAGTAGTTGTCAGTGAGAATGAATCTCCTTGGACAGCCGCTGAGATCAAGGCGATTCGTACTGAAATTTCAAAGGAGCTCGAGCGTCTTCGTACAGAGCTTGCTGTTGTTGAACAAGAGATGGATGCGTTGATTCAAGAATCTGGCGAAGGCGCTGGCGATGATCAAGCAGATGCCGGAACAAAGACCTTTGAACGCGAACATGAGATGTCCTTGGTAATCAACGCCCGAGATATGGTTTTGCAAACTGAGCGCGCTCTTGAACGAATCGATAACAAATCTTATGGAAACTGCGAAGAGTGTGGTTCTCCCATCGGTAAAGCTCGTCTACAAGTTTTCCCTCGCGCGACTCTCTGCATGCTGTGCAAGCAGAAGGAAGAACGGCGCTAAAGGTGCGCAGATGGCGCACACTGTTTGGTGTTGCCTGGGCGGTTTGGATCTTTGATTTAGCAACAAAAATCTGGGCGGTCGAGAATCTCTCCTACAGATCAAATATCAAGGTGCTTGGTGATTTCTTTCAACTCACATATGTTCGAAATCCAGGTGCGGCTTTCTCATTTGCATCCGGAGCAACGATCTTTCTCTCACTCTTTAGTTTGGTAGTTATGATCGCAATCTTGTACTACTCACCAAAGATCACATCTCGTGGGTGGGCGGTTGTATTGGGTCTAGTTCTTGGTGGAATTTTGGGCAATATGGTTGACCGAATCTTCCGCGAACCTGGTGTTTTACGAGGACATGTAATTGATTGGCTACAGCTTCCAAATTGGCCTGTATTTAACATCGCAGACACAGCAATCGTTACAGCAGCCTTGATTTCAATGGTTTTAACGGCGAGGAATATTCCACCCATAACAAAGGTAGGCTCGCCGGTATGAGTAACCGCGAATTGCGCACCTTATCGGTGCCAGAAGGAGTCGCGGGAGAGCGTATTGATAGCGCACTCACACGTGTACTGGGATTATCAAGGACAGCGGTAGTAAAGCTGCTTGAAGATGGAGACATTACAACTGGCGGAAAAGCGATGCCTAAATCTGATCGCGTTACTGCAGGACAGGTTATTGATGTCCTCATGCCTGCACCAATTAATACAGATCCAATTCCATTAACTCCGCTCGAAGGTCTGACTATTGTTTACGATGACCAAGACATTGTTGTTATCGATAAGCCAATTGGATGTGCTGCACATCCAAGTCCAGGGTGGACCGGTCCAACAGTTGTAGGCGCTTTGATGGCGGCTGGTTACACGATTTCAACTTCAGGTCCAGCAGAACGTCAGGGAATTGTTCATCGTTTAGATGTTGGAACTAGTGGATTAATGATTGTCGCCAAAAGCGATAAGGCATTTCATGTGCTCAAGGATGCATTTAGAAATAGAACTGTTGACAAGATTTATCACGCAATGGTTCAGGGTCACATGGATCCGACCACAGGAACTATTGATGCACCTATCGATCGCCATCCGAAAGAGGATCATCGCTTCGCGGTAGTTGCGACAGGCAAAGAATCAATTACTCATTACGAAGTTATTGAGTTTTATCGTGGCGTATCTATGGTCAAGATCGAACTTGAAACCGGTCGCACCCATCAGATTCGTGTTCACTTCTCAGCGTTACATCACCCGCTTGTTGGTGACACCACATATGGAGCAGATCCAGTTTTAGCGAAAAGTCTGCAGATGTCCAGACCGTGGCTTCATGCCGCAGAGCTTCGCTTCGCCCACCCAGTCACAGGGGAGGCGCTCAACTTCCACGCCCCTTATCCAGCCGATCTCACACGCTCGCTGGCGTTGCTTTCCGACGCCGTTCTGCCATAACCACTAATCTCGCCAATCATGTCCGAGAAAAATTTCGTCCACCTTCACGTCCATACCGAGTACTCGATGCTCGATGGTGCAGCACGTGTTGGCGATTTAATGGCCGAAGTTAAAGCCCAGGGCATGCCCGCCATTGCCATGACAGATCATGGAAATGTCTTCGGTGCCTTTGAATTTTATAAGGCAGCGAAAAAGGCTGAGGTAAAACCAATCATTGGTATTGAAGCCTACGTTGCACCCGAGTCTCGTTTTGATAAGAAGCGAGTTCAGTGGGCAGATGGTGGCGAGGATGATGTTTCAGGTGGTGGCGCATATACCCACATGACTATCTTGGCTGAAAACAATGAGGGTCTAGCAAATCTATTTCGATTGTCATCTCTTGCCTCCCTTGAAGGGTATTACTACAAGCCGCGCATGGATCGCGAATTGTTGGCGCAGTATTCAAAGGGATTAATAGCAACAACTGGATGTCCTGGCGGCGAGATTCAAACCCGTCTGCGCATGGGTGCTTACAAAGAAGCGATCAAAGCAGCTAGCGCTTACCGAGATATTTTTGGAAAAGAGAACTTCTTTCTCGAGGTAATGGATCACGGAATCGAAATTGAATCCCGCGTTAAAGCAGATTT
>JBEAVJ010000128.1:0-3188 GCA_041160995.1 Actinomycetota bacterium
GGGGGATCAGGAGTCATTACTCCAGATCTAACAATTGAAGAGTCGGATCGTTGGTTAGCGGCAACTAGCAAGACAGGCATCAATCCAATTTATGTAGTTGCACCAAGTACCAATGATGCGCGCCTTGCTGATGTAACGGCTAAGACAGGTGGCTTTGTGTACGCGGCAAGTTTGATGGGGGTAACTGGAACTCGCACCAGCGTCGTCTCAACCGATGCCAGCAACCTGGTCTCACGCGTGCGCACAGTGACCGATCTTCCGATCTCAGTTGGCTTAGGTGTTTCAACACGCGAACAGGCTAAATCCCTTGCCGCATACGCCGATGGTGTCATCGTTGGTTCTGCATTTATCAAACTACTTCTTGAGGCAAAAACTGAACAAGAAGGGTTGGATGCGATCTCGCATTTAGCTAAGGAGCTTGCGCTAGGAGTTCGTGAGGGTCGATGAAGAGTTTCCTTGTAAAGAATCAACCATGGATCACACTCCTTGGTCGTTTATTGCTGGGCGGAGTTTTGCTTGTTGCTGGTGGATTAAAGGTCACCAAGCCAACTGAATCTGCCAATGCAACCGCCGCTTACAAAATTTTGCCCACTGATTTAGCGCACCTCGTTGGATATGCATTGCCATGGGTTGAGGTTGCTATTGGTTTGTTGCTCATTCTTGGAATCATGGTCCGATACTCCGCAATCTTTAGCGGAATCATCATGGTTATCTTTATCGCAGCGATCGCGTCGGTGTGGGCTCGTGGCCTCTTAATCGACTGTGGCTGCTTCGGTGGAGGCGGCGAAATCGATCCATCTCTGAAGTCTCAGGTTCATCGCGCCTATTTCACAGAAATCATGCGGGATTTGGGCTTGGCGCTCACCGCGCTTTATCTATACCTTTTCCCATACGGAAAACTCAGTTTTGAAAAAGCAGCTCAACCAATCGAGGAGTAATAATGGCAAAGCAAGCCGCAAAGAGCACAGATAACACAACGCGCTGGATCGTTATTGGAATGGTCCTTCTTGTTGTCGTTACCGGAGTTGTTTTCTCACTCTTTAGTCAAAACAGCAAAGAGAACGCATCCCTTGCAGGTTTGGATGGAACCACTCTTAAGCCAGCGATTACTTCAACTATCGACACAGCAAATGGCTCACCAATCACATTTGATAATGGTGCGGTAACAGTTATTGATGTTTGGGAAGATCCTCAGTGCCCAGTATGTAAGTTGTTTGAAGATGCCAACGGGGATTACATCGAATCTCTTATTCGTGAAAAGAAGGCAACAGTTCGCTATCACGTACTTTCCTTCCTTGGAGATGAATCAGTCCGTGCTGCAAACGCTTCATTCTGTGCAGCAGATGAGGGTCAGTACCTCGATTTCCACCACGCTTTGTATGCGGTTCAGTCACCACTTGAGAACTCAGGTTTCTGGAGCAATGAAACTCTGGTAAATATTGGAAAGAAGATTGGCATTACATCCAAAACTTTTGCAGATTGTGTGACTAAGGGTTCCAAGGTCGAGATCGTTAAGGCCAACTACGATTCAATGAGCAAGTTTGGTGTTCAGGGAACTCCAACAGTGTTCATCAATGGCAAAAAATGGGAGCGCACTCAAAACGAGTTCTCACTTGAAGAGTTCAAAGCCGCTGTTGAGGCTGCTTAAACTTTGAATCGCGCTTTTCCAACTCCGACACAATCCTTGCTGGAGCTTGGTCCTTTAACAATTCACTATTACGCACTGTGCATTATTACCGGCATTGCGTTAGCGATTTGGTTGGGTGGAAAGCGCTTTCAATACAAAACCGCACAAGGTCAATCTGTTGTTTCAGAGGTTGCAATTGTTGCAGTGCCATCTGGAATTATCGGCGGACGCATTTACCATGTGATCTCATCGCCTAACGCTTACTTTGGCAAAGGCGGCGAACCCATTGATGCATTTAAAATTTGGGAGGGCGGCTTAGGTATTTGGGGTGCAATATCCATTGGGCTATTAGGCGCATACCTTCGCTATAGATCACTTGCTCGAAAACTTGAACTTCCATCATTTGCAGTTTTCGCAGATGCACTAGCTCCTGGAATCTTATTTGCCCAAGCCATTGGAAGATTCGGTAATTGGTTTAATGGGGAACTCTTTGGAAAGCCGCTGGATTCGTGGTGGGCGGTAGAGATTCCCATGCGATATCGCCCTAATGGCTTTACGCAATTTGAATCCTTTCATCCAACATTTTTATATGAAGCAATCTGGTGCTCACTGATTGCGGTTTTCATTATTAAGTTCGGAAATAAATTGAAAGCGGGGCAAAGCTTCGCGCTCTATGTCGCTACCTACTGCCTAGGGCGATTTTTCATTGAGTTAATTCGGATTGATACCGCCAACACAATCGCTGGTTTACGGGTCAATGTCTGGGTCAGCCTGCTCGTAGGCGCAGGTGCTGTGCTGTATTTCGCTCGCGCCTCTAAAAAATCGGAGTAACACTCAGGTAGGCTTGCCTCCATGAGTTTGGAAGAGGTCTACAAAAGAAATCTAGAACATCGCACCCATCGCGCCGGTTGGCTTCGTGCCGCAGTGCTTGGTGCAAATGATGGCCTGGAAAACAGGATTTTCTGATTACCGCAGGCGTTGCCGGAATAACCGCAGGCGCAATGTCGATGGCTGTTGGTGAGTACATCTCCGTTCGTTCACAAAATGATGTTGAAGAATCAGATCGCAATCTTGAGATCGCGCACCTTGCTGCAGATCCCGAAGGTGAGCTACAAGAGCTCCAACATATTTATATTGATCGCGGATTAACTCCAGCACTTGCTTTGCAGGTTGCACTTGAAATGCATCGCAAAGATCCACTTGAAGCACATCTTCGCGATGAACTTGGTCAACACCCAAGCACCAAGGCTCGTCCCGTTCAAGCAGCGATCGCCTCTGCGATCTCCTTCACCTTGGGTGGATTGATTCCATTTGCAGGCGCCTTTGCTCCAACCCTTGGCACGAAGGCGTGGAGCATCATCACCTTTACCCTCGGGGGATTGGTAATTACCGGCGTGGTTTCAGCCCGAACCGCAGGCTCAAAGCTGCTCGCACCAACGGTTCGAGTTCTCATTGGAGGCTCTTTGGGCATGATCATCACCGCAGGAATTGGAAAGATTGCTCATATCTCAGGGCTCTAACGAGCCCTCTTATTGCTACGATTTCGCCCTACGCAACAAGC
>JBEAVJ010000129.1:0-2559 GCA_041160995.1 Actinomycetota bacterium
CGTTCGCAACCTTTCAAAGGGCGAAGATGTAATGATCAACGATTTCGGTAAGTTCAAGAAGGTTGACCGCAAGGCACGTATGGGACGTAACCCATTCACCGGCGAGACAATCAAGATCAAGGCATCAAAGAAGGCTCGCTTCCTACCTGCAAAGGCACTCAAGGAAGTTATCTCAGGAGATCGCAAGCTAGCTCCTGCACCAAAGCCAGAGCCAAAGGTTGTTGCTAAGCCAGCAGCTAAGAAGGCTGCTCCAAAGAAGGCTGCAAAGAAGTCAGCTAAGAAGGCTGCTCCAAAGAAGGCGGCTAAGAAGTCACCTGCTAAGAAGAAGCCAGCAGCGAAGAAGGTTGTAAAGAAGGGTAAGAAGAAGTAATTCTTTTTACTTTAAAGACGGGGTCGGCTAACGCTGGCCCCGTTTTTGCTTGTACAGCACTAGTATTTCATCTATGACGGAGTACAAGGTTTCATACGCTCCTCCAAAGGGAAAACCTCTTGGGACAAATTTCGCCTTTAAAATTGGTACCAAGGTGATGATTCCAATGATGAACTTAGTTGGAAAAAAGGTTTGGCGAGGCGGAGAAAAACTTCCTAAGACCGGCAAAATCATTGTGGCAAGTAATCACATTTCATACTTGGATGTTTTATTCCTTACCCATTTTCTCTTCCGCAATGGCCGAGCCCCTCGTTACATCGGTAAAGAGGGCGTTTTTAAGGTTCCTGTAATTGGAAAGATCATTTTGGCAGCTGGCATGGTTCCAGTTGCGCGTGAAAGCAAGGATGCATCGAAGGCTTTAGATCACGCCGTTAAATTACTTGAAGGTGGTCACTGTGTTGGTGTGTATCCAGAAGGCACATTAACCCGCGATCCGGGTGGTTGGCCGATGGTCGCAAAAACTGGTCTAGCCCGATTAGCTATCGCTACCCACACACCAATTGTTCCCATTGCACAATGGGGTTCACAAATTGTGATGCCAACATATGAAAAGAAGTTGAAGGTATTTCCTCGCACACCAATTCAAATATTGGTTGGTGATCCGCTGGATCTTTCACCATGGTACGGAAAAGAGAATGACCCGGATGCACTGCGAGAGGCAACAGCTTTTGTGATGCGTGAACTCACAAATCTTCTGGAACAGCTTCGTGGCGAAAAGCGTCCAGTTGAGATTTTCGATCCCCATAATTCCCCGCTTCCTCGCACCGGTAACTTTAAGAAGGCCAAGAAGAAGTGAGCAAGGTTGTAGTTCTAGGTGCTGGTCAGTGGGGAACAACGATGGCTCAAGTTCTCTGCGATGCTGGAAACCATGTTTTGATGTGGGGACGTAGTCAAGAGTTGGTAGATGAAGTCAATGAAAAGCACACAAACTCTAAGTACTTAGATGAGAATGTTTTGCCGGTTGGATTAAAGGCAACTACTGATTTACGTGAAGCTTTTGAGTACTCAAATATTTATGTCTTGGCGGTGCCTGCGCAGACTCTGCGTGAAAATCTCACCGCCTGGAAGCCGATGATTCAACCCAACGCCTTGTTTGTAAGCACGCTCAAAGGTATTGAGGTAAGCAGCATGTCTCGCATGACGGAGATTATCTCCGAGGTGTTAGAAACCCAGAACATCGCAATCATTACCGGTCCAAACCTTGCCAATGAGTTGATTTTGCGCCAGCCGGCCGGAGCGGTTGCCGCAGCTTCGACTATTGGCATCGCCGAAAAAGTTCAGCAACTTTTCACAACACCGTATTACCGCGTCTATACATCGGTAGATGTTTTAGGGTGCGAACTTGCCGGTGCGATTAAAAGTGTTATCGCATTGGCGGTGGGAATCTCGATCGGCATGGGTTATGGAGAAAATACCCAAGCGATGCTTATTACCCGAGGCCTCAATGAGGTAGCTCGCTTATGTGCGGCGCATAACGCAGATCCGCTGAGCGCTGCAGGTCTTGCCGGCATGGGAGATCTAGTCGCAAGTTGTGGATCTGCGCTTTCTCGCAACCGTACCTTTGGAGAAGTACTGGGTAAGAGCGGTTCGATGGAGGTTGCTAAAACTCAGGTGGCAAAGACAGTTGAAGGTGTCGCATCATCAAGTGCGGTTCTAGAAATTGCACACCGTGTAGGAATTGAAGTTCCCGTTATTGAGGCGGTTGCCGATGTGGTTTCAGGATCACTTACCCCGGAACAAGCCTTAGATCGCCTGATGGAGATCACAACAAAAGCTGAGAACTTCATTCGATGAGTAAGTTAACAGTTGCCGTTATATGTGGAGGCCCAAGCAGCGAGCATGAGGTTTCATGTGTATCGGGCGGGGGAGTTTTAAAGGGCTTAGATAAGAAGAGCTTTACGCCGATTTTGATTGGAATTACTAAAGCCGGCAAGTGGGTTGCACTTGATGAAAACTATCCGCTGGCAATTAAAGACAAAGTCATGCCCACAATTGAAGATAATGGAACAAAGGTCGAACTTGCACAAGGTGGGTTAGTAATTGATGGATCCTTTGTAAAGATTGACTGCATCTTCTCCATTCTGCATGGTGAGTTTGGTGAGGATGGAAAGATTCAACAATTACTAGAG
>JBEAVJ010000130.1:0-2515 GCA_041160995.1 Actinomycetota bacterium
GGTACATGGAGCAATACCTTTGCAGCGCTATCTGGAATCCATTTAAAGAACTTATTGAAGTGCGGGATAACGCGGATTTCTGGAAGCAGATTTAATCCCGCGGTTGGTGATTTCTTGAGCATTCGAAAGTTTGGAATCTGTGCAGATAAAACCATTGCACCAGCGCTACAGCCAGCAAGTGATGCTCCGCTTTGCCAGTTTTCAACCATTGCAGCCCATACCGGGGTATCGATAAGTACCTCTGCTAGATGGTGTGGGTCTCCCCCTGACATGTACATCAGCGCGCTGTTTTTAACCGCATCAACATGTTCCTGCTTAAATGCATCATCGCGGGTGTAGATCGGAAGGTATGTGCAGGTAACACCCATTGCATCTGCTTGGGTTTGGCCAAGTTGTTTCCAGTAATCCAACCGATCATCGCTTTCGCGACCGGCAGCGGTTGGAATCTGCAGATAGTTAGCTTTCTTACCGTTTTTGATTCCATCATCGAGCAAGGATTTTTCAAAAGCGGTCATCGCGGGCAGGTACTCACCTGATCCGACTAAAGCTAATGACCCGTTCATGGAGTCAGTGTAGGTGGTTGCTTATTCAAACAATGTGCCGACAAATACCTGCCATGCAAGCGCTGATTTAGCGATCAAAGAAAGGGTGATGTATGTCTTTTCTCCACGAAGATAATCAGACCACTTTCCAACCTTCTTGTATTGCAGGTATTGAACAACTGCGAAGGTATTGAAAAGAACGAAGAGCGAGACAACGATTCCGTAAACAAAGGCAGGGGCCTTCGCCTCTGATGGTCCGCCAATTGCAAGAACATAGAAGATCAGACCTAGCCATGGAACGATTCCGGCGATGCATCCAAAGATAAAGGGAATCCAGCCACCATTTCCTGGTGTCTCATACTTCTCTTGCAGCCAACCAAAGAGAATCATGGAGGCGTTTACTCCGAAGATTGAGATGATCGCAACAACATCGGTAACACCACAGATCTGTGCGATTAAAACAATCATTACAGATGAGCTAATTGAGTACTCAACCCAGCGGAAGTAGTTTCGGTTTTGTGCAAGGCCTGCGCTGTAACGTGGGAAGAACTTTGGTGAAACAACTAAGAAGTGGAAGAAGGCGGAAAGTCCGAGGAATAGGGCAACGCCTAAGCCAACAGGTGTATCAAACAAGGTAATTGGCTCGGCAAAGGTACTTCCTGGAGGGCCTGACATATAACGCGCGACGATTGGAAGAGTGAAGTCGTTAGCAAGTGCCAAGACCGCAATCATTTGAACGAGGTGGAATACGCCAGCAATAATGTTGTAGCGGCGTAACTTTGATGTGTTCATCTCTTTAGTCATGGCTTAAGAGTAAGCCAAGAAACCACTTTATCGGCGAAACCACGATCCAAAATCGGAACATGAACTCCCCCGTTTAGCTTCCATAACTCCAGTGAGCCTTTGCCGCAATCAAATGGGTACGAGGTTGTTTCTGTACCCGACATAGCGGCAATAACATCCAACTGATTCTCAGGCTTGGCGGTGCATTGATTGTTCTTACTCCATCGCTTAACAACCTCATCAACTGATGGATAACTCTGAGCAAAAATAGAGCCACCCTCGTAGGAAATGGTTGAATCGGCATCACCATGGATATGAAGAACATGTGCAGTCTTTCCAGAACACTGCGTTGGATCGTTATCCATAGATCCTGCTAAACCAGCGATCGCTGCAACTGGATTCTTGCTGGTGCAGAGATATTGGTAGCTCATGAAGTGGCCGTTGGAGTGACCAAACAAATAGATGCGGCTTTTGTCTAGATCAAAGGCATCGGACATCTCATCAACTAACCCATCGATGTATTCCACATCATTCACATCTGTTTCATTAAAGTCGCAACAGGCGTTCGACGCGTTCCAAAAACGGTTACCCGATCGATCCCGCAGGCCATCTGGAGCAATATAAGCAAGTCCAGCATCTAGTGCGGCTTGCTTCAAAAATGTGTAGTTGGTTTGTGAAATCGAATCTCCAGAGTAACCATGCAAATTGATAAAAACTCCTGATGGTTTACTTGCTTGATTAGCCACTGGCAGGAACAACTCTGCAGGGCGGTCTGCGCCAATGATGATGCTAGTTCTATCGGAAAACTCTTTACTTCCAATTTCCGAGTCCAGCGCTGATATCAATAGAACTAAGTTTGCTAATGCAACGATCATGATCGCTTTAAAGAGAATTGTGCGTGGAGCTTTGAATGTCAGTAGCGCGCCAATTACTCCGACAATCAATAATGCAGGGCGCGGGCTCACTGAGTTGAGCAACACTGTGTTTGCCACAAGTATTACTGCGATCGCAGCCCTTGAAGCTTTCTCCCCAATAATCCGTGGGAATGAACGAATACCAGATAGACCATCTTCATCAAAATCTTTCAGCACGTTAGCGATGTGCGCAGCTACACCCAATAGCGAACCTGCAGCCATCATCCACAGTGGCGGAGTTTCATCCACTGCTAAAACAATTGATGCGGGTAATGC
>JBEAVJ010000131.1:0-2507 GCA_041160995.1 Actinomycetota bacterium
ATGGGCGTTAACCAAGGTGTTGATTTAATGATTGATGGCCACGTTCCCCTAGGTGCTGGTCTGTCTTCATCGGCAGCTCTTGAATGCTCAGTTGCTACCGCTATGAACCATCTCTTTGATATGGGTTACAACTTAGAAGATTTAGCTCGACTTACACAAAAGGCCGAAAATAAATATGTAGGTGTGCCTTGCGGAATCATGGATCAATCAGTTTCTCTGATGGCAACTCAAGGTTCGGCACTTTTATTAGATTGTCGTGATTTATCCACCAAAAACATTCCATTTGATGTTGCATCGAGCGGCTTAGAGCTTCTAATCGTAGATACACAGGCACACCACGCATTGACCGATGGTGGATATGCAGAGCGTCGCGCTTCTTGTGAATCAGCGGTTGCAAAACTAGGCATTACATCGCTGCGTGAGTTAACCATGGAGCAATTGGAAACTTCTCGTTCCCTTTTGACGGAAACTGAGTTTGTCCGCGCTCGTCATGCGGTAACCGAGATGCAGCGAGTACTTGATTGCGTCGATGCGTTAAGCAACTCAGATTTTGAAAAGGTTGGGCGTTTGATTAATCAATCCCACGCCTCATTGCGTGATGATTACACCGTTTCATGTCCTGAGCTAGATACAGCTGTTGATGCTGCCAACTCTGCAGGTGCGTTAGGTTCCCGAATGGTGGGCGGTGGTTTTGGTGGAAGCGCTATCGCTTTGATTCAGGCATCGAAAACAAGAGAAACAATTAAGGCGATTGAAAAAGCATTTTCTAGTAAAGGATTCAAAGCTCCACGCTTCTTTACCTCTTTGCCAAGTCAGGGCGCAGAGCTACTTTCTCGCCGTTGATTACAAAGGGGTAATGGAAAGAACTTCTACCCCACCGATAGCACCTAATACATTGAGCAAGTCGGTTGGATCATTTCCTGGCACCGCAACGGTGATGTCATCGTAACCACGACCATCCTCTGCTTTCACAACTGCGAGCGCACGAATATCTCCGCCTGCTGCGCCAATCGCTGAAGCCAAAAGTCCCAATGAACCAGGACGATCTGGAAGAGCTACATTAAGTTGAAATAGTGCCATGGCTTAACAATACCCTGACACTATTTCAACCTCGTCACATTAATTAGATGGTGCTGTTCCTAATGTGACCCTAAAGCTCTTCGTGCCACCGGTCGGCAGTTCAACTGTGACGGTAATCGTTGCACCAGGGGCGTAAGAACGGATCTTCACAATAGCTCCAACCTGATCTGCGATCTTGACTCCATCAATTGCAGTAATGACAGATCCGGCAGGGATTCCCGCTTTTTCAGCGCCCTCATTTGGACTCAACCGACCAATCTTTGCTCCAGTACCTGTGTAGGTAGTGTCGAAAAAGACCCCAAGCACTGGTCGTGTTGATTTGCCTGTTGCGATCAGTTCATCGATAACACGCTTTGCCTCATTGATTGGGATTGAGAAGCCAAGACCAATGCTTCCACTGGCTCCACCGGAAGACAAGGTTGCGATTGCAGAGTTCACTCCGATGATTCGACCACGTGAATCAAGAAGCGCACCACCTGAGTTACCAGGGTTAATGGCGGCATCGGTTTGAATCGCATTTACAAAGGATTCTGAGCCAAGGGTCCCAGTTGTAACAGGACGATTAAGGGCTGAGATAATTCCACTTGTAACTGTGCTCGCAAGGCCTAATGGCGAACCAATAGCTACTACAGATTCTCCAACACTTATCTTTGATGAATCTCCCACAGTTACAGTTGGAAGATTGCCACGATTGATTTTGATTACCGCTAGGTCGTATGCGATGTCACGACCAACGATCTGCGCTGGGACAACATCTCCATTGAGAAGTTCCACAGTGATGGTGCCGCTTACAGCAGCTGCCTCAATAACATGGTTATTGGTGATGATAAATGAGCTGGTTTTATCTGATTTGTAAATAGAACCACTACCTGTGCCGGTACCTGCAGCGGCGACAACCTTGATCGATACAACTGATGGAGTCACAAGAGATGCGATGCTTTTAACATCAATAGTTGGGGCACCTAAAGTTAGTTCGGTGCGTGAAGTTGCACAGCCATTTGATCCCGCTAAGAAGATCGCCTGTGTTCGCTTATCAACACACACCTTTACGCCAAGCGGCTCCGATGTTGCAGCGGTTGCGACACCGCCAACCACCGATGCACCCAAAAGGAATGCTGCAATAACTTTCGTGGATGTTCTCTTCATGTGAACCTCTTTCATAGTTAAAAGCAACCTGTCACTTTAACCTGAGAGATAGTTTAGAAACGCCTTACTTATTGGTGCAACTTTTAAGCGAGTATTACCCATCCGCTTTTTACTACAACCTTTACCGTTGGCAGCGGATTAGTCGCCGGACCTGAAACAACCGCACCCTTCTTAAATGGATCAAAGCTTGCATTGTGCACCGGACACACGAGCACTTTTTTTGCGCTGAGGTACTTAGTCACTCCACCTTGGTGGGTACAAATTGTTTGATATGCAAAGAC
>JBEAVJ010000132.1:0-2501 GCA_041160995.1 Actinomycetota bacterium
ATTTTGCGTGGCGGAATCGCACATGCAAGTGGGGAAAAATTAGTGACCGAGCTTCGTAATCACGTTGCTAAGGAGATTGGTGCGATTGCAAAGCCACGACAGATTTTGGTTGTGGCCGAGCTGCCAAAGACTCGAAGCGGCAAAATTATGCGTCGTTTACTCAAAGATGTCGCTGAAAACCGTCAGGTTGGAGATGCAACAACCCTTGCTGATCCAAATGTTATGAAGCTGATCTCTGAAGGCTTGAACACATCAAAGGATGAGGATTAAAGCTTCACTCCAAGATGTTTTTCGGTGAGTGTAAGAATCTCATCTAGATTGTTGATGATGCCGATATGTTTATGAGCAACGCTTCCATCTGCTGCAATAAACCAAGTGACAGGTACCCCTAAACCAAAGTACTCACGTGAGCGACCATCTGGGTCATACAAATTAGGCCAAGTGATTCCATTGCGCTCTACAAAGGTGCGGCCATCATCAAAGTTTGCTTCTTCAACATCAACACCAATTAACTGAACCTTGTCCTTAGCTCTTTCATGAAAAGCGCGTAGTACCGGCATCTCTTTCTTGCAGGGCCCACACCATGAACCCCAAACATTGATGACCATTGGCCCGCGTAAAGCGCCTAACTGCGCACCTTCGCTGCGGTCGAGACAATCCATATAAATTCCATCGGTGATGCTTTTATCTTGCACAATACTTTCGCAAGAAACTACCTCACCCTGTACAAAGGTTGATGAAGATGAACAACTGGTCAGCAGTAACAACACAGATGCAACAACTAACTTCTTCATCTGAAATCCTTATCTGTCTTTACTAACAGTAACGCCTTCTCTTTATCCATCTCGCCAATTCCAACACTAGGACAGATTTTTGCAACTGGGCATGCACCGCAAGCGGGTTTTCGAGCATGACAAATTCTACGGCCATGCCAAATCATTCGCTGTGAAAGGTTTGTCCACTCTGGCTGTGGAATCAATTGCTGCACAACCATTTCAACTTTGACTGGATCAGTTTCTTTTGTCCAACCAAAGCGTCGGGACAATCGTCCAAAGTGTGTATCAACTGTGATTCCTGGAGTATCAAAGGCATGTCCTAAAACAACATTGGCAGTTTTGCGTCCAACACCGGGAAGAGTTACTAACTCTTCAAGTGTTTGTGGAACCTCTCCCCCAAAATCTTCCAACAGTTTGATATTCAGAGCTTTTATATTGCGAGCCTTTGCTCGATAAAAACCGGTCGAATGGACCAGCTCTTCAATCTCATGAATATCTGCTTTGGCATAAGCCTTTGGATTCTTGTACTTTTTAAAGAGCGCTGGGGTGACAGTGTTAACTCTCTTATCCGTGCATTGCGCGCTCAACACCGTTGCGATGATTAATTCCAACGGGTTAGTAAAATCTAATTCGCAGCGAATGTTGGGGTAGGTCTTTGTAAGGATGCGATAAACCGCCTTAGCCCCTTTACGAGTTTCGCCATCGACCGCCATGGGTAGTAAAGTACCCCTCGTGCCTATAGATCAAGAAGTTATTCGTAAAGCGCCACTGTTCACCGCCTTGGATGACGCTTCCGCTGCTTCCTTGCTAGCAAGTATGGATTCAGTAAAGATCGCAAAGGGATCTGTTCTGTTTGCTGAAGGCGATGAGGGTGACCACCTGTATGTAATTGCAGAAGGAAAACTCAAGCTTGGAACATCAAGTGGAGATGGTCGCGAGAATCTTCTTTCAATCCTTGGACCTGGCGAGATGTTTGGCGAGCTAAGTCTCTTTGATCCAGGCCCACGCACTTCAACTGCGACAGCGGTTACAGATGCGAAGTTGCTCAGCCTTGGTCAGGAAAAGTTAATTCCTTGGCTTGCAACTAATCCAAATGTTTCACTTCAACTGCTGGCACGTTTAGCACAACGTTTACGCCGCACAAATGAAGCAGTTGGCGATCTAGTCTTTTCAGATGTACCAGGACGTGTTGCAAAAGCGCTTATCGATCTTGGTGAGCGTTTTGGAAAGCAAACAGATGAGGGTCTATTTGTTCACCACGACTTAACTCAAGAAGAGTTGGCACAACTAGTTGGTGCATCCCGCGAAACCGTTAATAAGGCACTTGCTGATTTCGCAGGGCGCGGCTGGCTAAAGCTAGATGGTCGTGCAGTTCTGATTACAGATCTAGATCGACTTTCAAAGCGCGGTAAATAGTGTCCGGAGGCAATGACTTCATTGCGTTGTCCGAGGTTCCTCGTTAATTATCTACTTCAGTAATAAGTGTGTTAATCACTTATTTCGACTGTTAGCTCAATCTCCACAGGTGAGTTCAGTGGAAGCTCTGCGATACCGACAGCGCTACGTGCATGTTTTGCACCATCGCCCCAGATAGAGATAAAGAGTTCAGAAGCTCCATTAACTACTCCTGGATGACCGACAAAGCCTGAAACACCATTGACGTAACCAACTACGCGAACAATCTTTGTAATCTTGTTTACATCTGCAACTGTTTCAACAGCTGCA
>JBEAVJ010000029.1:0-6822 GCA_041160995.1 Actinomycetota bacterium
TCAGAATGGTTTTGAGTACCTGGTGCACCTGGCTTATTTTTCTTAGCTTCAAGGGCAGCAAGCATTCTTGCTTTCATGTCATCATTCTTATCGGCCATGGTGTAACTCTACTGCTAAGAGCTTGATTCCTTGTATTCGCGTAATCGCTCAAGAACTTCAGATTCACGATAGCGACGATGTCCACCCAAGGTACGGATCGCAGTTAACTTTCCAGCTTTTGCCCAGCGTGTAACCGTCTTTGGATTAACGTGAAAACGTTGTGCGACCTCTTTGGGGGTCAAAAGAACTTCAGCATCAGGGATGCGGTTCATGGTGACTCCTTTGTGTGGGCTGTCCGTTTTGGACCGTATTGGGGTGAAGTATTGCGATTAATTGAGCGTGTGGCAATACCTAGGAGGCCTGCTCATACCCTTGAACTAAGCGCCAACGGGACATTAATCGTTGATACCCAACGCCCGCCGCCATTCCATCTGATGCTGCAAGACCTGCAACAGAGTGAGTGACATCCTCAATTGAAGAATCTGATTCAAGTCCATCTTCACCAGAATCACGTAACGCTCTATCCATGTAATTTGCTAAGCCACCATAATCAAGTTCTACTAATGATTCTGGATGAAACATTTCGAGCCAAGCAAGGAGATTTTCCAAATCTTGCTCTACTGGACCTTCACCAAAAGCATTAACTACAGCATCGTGCGCACCATCGCATCGTTGCTTTGCATTAGCGATACTTGTCATTGCACGTGAATACAAACCATCAGCGTTTCTGCCGCGAGTTCTTTCTTCAGGTGAAAACAAAATAAACCAGCGTGGCGGAATAATCCATGTTTCATTTAATATGTGCGGGACTTTATCTTCCAGTAGATCAACGCCTGCGGTGATGACATCTTCCATTGCAGATGAAACAAAAAATGGAACTACGCTGCTCGGAAGTGAATCTTTAAAGTTATCAAGAGCTGCCCAGCATCGTGTAGCTGTTGCCCACGGTGCGACATAACGAACTCCATCACGATCATAGAGATGAACACCATCTGGTCGCCCCGCTGGTGGCTCAGGTTGAACAACGCGATGTAACGCTAACTCTTCCTCTTTACTAAATGAAAAGGGATCGATCTCTAAACTTTGCCAACGTAAACGATCGGCAGGTTCAAATGCAGAGAGAGGTTCGTAAACACGAAGTGAAGCTACGTACGGTGTAGGTCTCACGCACGTGGAATGTAGTTGCCCTCAGCAAATGGATCATCATCATCCTTGCGTGAGGTTGTATCAATCTCGCCATGAAGCTCCTTGGCAAGACGATCTAGATCCATATCTTGCGCGTTGTACTTCAAATCGCGTGCAACCTTAGTTTGCTTTGCTTTTGCGCGGCCGCGACCCATGGGCGACCTCCTTCACTAATTGCTATGCGTCAGGGAGGTAGGTTATCGCGCTTGGCTACTACCTTCCACCGGCTTTTATTGGCTAAAGGGGCAGAAATTGAGCCAGATCAGCCCGTGACCCTGAGGCTAAAACCGCTCCGCTGGCCACCGCCTGATCCCAGGAGAGCTCGCCTGAGGCTAGGGCTAGCCAGGTCTGAGCATCCATCTCAATGGTGTTGGGTGGGGTTCCACGGGTGTGGGTTGGCCCTTCCCCACATTGAACCGCGGCGTATGGAGGAATTCGAACCTCAATCGCTCGTCCTGGGGCTTTTACCGTCAATGCATTCAGCGTTGTTTTTACTTGTTCCAAAATAACGGGATCGCGCACTTTTATTGTCGCTTAACGAATAGAAGCAGCTGAGTACTGTGAAGCCTCTTTAAACTTACTAGTAATCAGATTTACTCGATTAACAACACGACCAACCTGTTGTTGCGCATCCCCTGCAAAATCTAAAGGTTGACCGATTAATTGATCGAGCGCGGCACGGTCAAGTGGAATTCGTGAATCTGCAGCAACATTATCAAAAAATGTATTTGCCTTACCTTCACGAGTTGCAATCGTTGCCTTGACCGCATGCTCCTTGATTACTTCATGTGCAACTTCGCGACCGACTCCAGCTTTTACCGCTGCCATCAAAATCTTTGTTGTTGCTAGAAATGGAAGCTGACGTTCTAGTTCAGCATTTATCAATGCAGGGAAAGTTCCGAACTCATCCAGCACGGTCAAAATAGTTTCCATCAATCCATCAAATGCGTAGAAAGAATCAGCGATTGCAACTCGTCGAACAACGCTGCAAGAAACATCTCCTTCATTCCATTGATTTCCTGAAAGCTCGCTGATCATCGATGCATAACCGCGCAGTACAACCGCTAAACCATTTACTCGCTCACATGAACGGGTATTCATCTTGTGTGGCATTGCACTGCTTCCAACTTGACCTGACTTGAAACCTTCAGTGACTAGCTCTGCACCAGCCATTAAACGAATTGCTGTCGCTAAGTTAGATGGAGCTGAGGCAAGTTGAACTAATGTTGTTAAAACATCGTAATCAAGTGAGCGCGGGTAAATCTGACCTGTTGAATCCAGAACATTGCTGAATCCAAGCTCCTTCGCAATAGCTTGCTCTAGAGCCTGATGGGCCGCTGAACTACCTAATAAATCAATGGAATCCTGGGCTGTTCCGACCGGACCCTTGATCCCACGCATTGGATAACGATCCTGCAAAGCGATTAAACGCTCGTACGCAAAGAGAAGCTCTTCAGCAATAGTTGCAAAACGCTTTCCAAGAGTTGTTACCTGTGCAGGCACATTGTGTGAGCGACCAGTAATTGGTTGATCTGCATACTTAACTGATGCCTCAGCAAGGCGTGCGAGAAGTGCGACAACCTTGGTGTGAACCAAATCTAAACCTTGGCGAATCTGAAGTGCTTCAATATTTTCAGTTACATCACGGCTAGTCATTCCGGCATGGATCGCCTCATGGCCAGCTAACGCATTGAACTCTTCAATTCTGGCTTTTACATCATGGCGAGTTACTTTCTCGCGCTTATCGATAGAGGCTAAATCAACCTTTGTAATTACATTTTCGTAATCTGTAATTACATCCTTGGCAATAACATGCCCAAGCTCTGACTGAGCACGCATGACCGCAATCCATAACTTACGTTCTAGGACAATCTTTGCCTCTGGGGAAAAGATTTCACGCATCGCAGCCGATGCGTAGCGATCTGCGAGCAAACTCATTAAATGAAATCCTTTACGACGATTGTTTGATCGCGCCCTGGACCAACACCGATTGCGCTCATTGGTGCACCTGAAATCTTCTCAAGGAAAGAGATGTAATCCTGAGCATTCTTAGGAAGATCAGAGAGTTTGCGCGCACCTGAAATATCCTCAGTCCAACCCGGCAAGTACTCGTAGATTGGCTTGGCATGGTGGAAATCAGTTTGAGAAGCAGGAAGCTCCTCAACTCGCTTTCCATCAATTTCGTAAGCAACACATACCGGAATTTTTTCCCAACCAGTTAAAACATCTAACTTGGTGAGGAAGAAATCAGTCAAACCATTGACGCGAACCGCGTAGCGAGCAATCGGTGCGTCGTACCAACCACATCGACGTGCACGCCCTGTAGTTACGCCTATTTCGCCACCAATACGTCGTAGCGCTTCACCATCTTCATCAAATAGCTCTGTTGGGAAAGGTCCGCTACCAACACGAGTTGTGTAGGCCTTAACGATTCCAATTACCTTTTCAATCTTTGTCGGCCCAATTCCGGAACCTGTACATGCGCCACCAGCTGTTGGATTACTTGAGGTCACAAATGGATATGTACCGTGATCGACATCAAGAAGTGTTCCTTGAGATCCCTCAAGCAGTACTCGCTTTCCAGCTTTGAGCGCTTGATCCAAAATCAAAACAGTATCTGCGACATATGGGCGCAAGATATCTGCATACTTCAAATACTCATCTAGAACTTCATCAACTTCGATGTTCTTGCGGTTGAAAACCTTGATCAGAATCTGATTCTTATCTCGCAACGCACCTTCCAGCTTTTGGCGGAGGATTGATGGATCAAATAGATCCTGTACACGAATACCGATGCGATTGATCTTGTCAGCGTAGGCTGGACCGATTCCGCGACCAGTTGTACCAATCTTTGATTTACCTAAGAAGCGTTCTGACACCTTGTCGATCGTGCGGTGATAAGGCGTAATCAAATGTGCGTTGGTAGAAATCAACAACTTGCTTGTATCAATGCCGCGTTCATTTAATCCACGGATCTCTTCAAGTAGAACACTTGGATCAATAACAACACCATTACCAATTACCGGAATTACATTGGGAGAAAGAATTCCTGAAGGTAGTAAGTGAAGTGCGTACTTTTGATCACCAATAACAACTGTGTGACCTGCGTTGTTACCACCTTGATAGCGGACCACGTAATCAACGCGATCGCCCAATAAATCGGTAGCTTTACCCTTGCCTTCGTCGCCCCACTGAGCGCCAAGTAGAACCAATGCAGGCATGAGTAAAGCCTTTCCGACTAGTTGTTAATTACTTGAGTGATGAAGTTCCTGTTGAACGTAGATCTTCGCAAGCACGAACGACGCGAGCGGCCATTCCTGCTTCAGCCAGCTTGCCCCAAGCGCGTGGGTCGTAAGCCTTCTTGTTTCCAACCTCGCCATCAATCTTGAGAACGCCGTCGTAGTTCTTAAGCATGTGATCAACCACTGGGCGTGTAAATGCATACTGAGTATCTGTATCAACGTTCATCTTGATTACACCGTAATCAAGTGATTCGCGGATCTCTGAAAGTAGTGAGCCAGAGCCACCGTGGAATACCAAGTCCATTGGCTTGCTTCCTGCAGGAAGGCCAAGCTTCTTTGATACAGCCTCTTGCAAGGTTGCAAGGATCTTTGGCTGCAATACAACATTTCCTGGCTTGTATACGCCGTGAACATTTCCAAATGTTGCCGCCACCATGTAACGCGCATTGACATCTGTTCCAAGTGTTTCGACAGTTAGAAGTGCATCTTCTGGAGTCGAGTAAAGCTTTGCATCATGCTTTGCTTCGATTCCATCTTCTTCTCCACCAACAACACCGATTTCAATTTCAAGAATTGTTCTTGCTGCAACAGACATCGCCAACATTTCCTTAGCGACCTTCATGTTTTCAGGCATATCAACCGCAGAACCGTCCCACATGTGTGAGTTGAATAGTGGTGCTTTGCCTGACTTAACACGATCTGCACCAAATGCAAGAAGTGGACGCATGAAGCCATCTAGCTTTTCAGCTGGGCAGTGATCTGTATGAATTCCAATGTTTACCTTGTAGTTCTTTGCAACAACATGTGCGTACTCTGCGAGCGCAACTGCACCATCAACCATGTTCTTTACCGTTGAACCAGATGCGTATTCAGCACCGCCCCATGAGAATTGAATGATTCCATCTGACTCTGCCTCGGCGAAACCACGAATAGCAGCTGTCAGGGTTTGTGATGATGAAACGTTGATTGCTGGATATGCGAATGCACCCTTTTTGGCGCGATCCAACATATCTGCATAAATTTCGGGGGTTGCAATTGGCATAGTGTGACTCCTATTGGCTCGTTGTAAATCTTTAGACTGAGCGCTTCGTTGAGTCGTCTAGAGGCTTACAACCAATCCTCTCACCTTCGCCCAAATGGCACAAAAAGACCCTCCGCAGCGTTATTGGGAGGGTCTTTCTGCGTGGGTTTTACCTGTTAACTCACCGTTTTTAGGGCGTTGGCCAAGAACTTAGCCAGGGCCGCCACTAACACCGGGTTACTCAATAGCTTGATCAGCGCAAGAATGAATGAGGTCAGCATTGTGTCTCCTTTCCGTTGAGGCATCTTCGGGCAGCCCTCTTGTTGAAAATTTCATTGCGATTTAACTGTTGATAACAAAGTTCAACAGGTAGCCTCTAGCGTTATGAGTCAAGATCACGAATCCCTAGAGAACTTGTTGAGCGAGGATCGTCAATTTCCTCCAACAGAAGAGTTTGCCGCCCAAGCTAATGCGACCGCAGCTCTTTACGATCTCGCTGAAAAGGATCGCTTGGCCTTCTGGGATGAACAAGCAAAGGCGTTGAGTTGGGAAACTCCATGGACGCAAACTCTGCAGTGGGAAGCTCCATATGCACAGTGGTTTGTTGGCGGAAAGATCAATGCCTCCTTTAACGCTCTTGATCGACATGTGATTGCAGGTCGTGGAGACCGAGTTGCATTTCACTTTGAGGGCGAACCTGGCGACACCCGAACAATCACTTACGCACAGTTACTAATTGAGGTTAAGAAAACTGCAAATGCTTTAATTGAGTTAGGCGTACAAGCTAAAGATCGTGTTGCTATTTACATGCCCATGATTCCAGAGGCAGCAATCGCAATGTTGGCATGTGCCCGAATCGGTGCAGCTCACTCAGTTGTCTTTGGTGGTTTCTCAGCAGATGCATTGTTGTCTCGCATTCAAGATGCAGATGCAAAGTTAGTTATTACTGCAGATGGTGGTTTTAGAAAGGGTGGAGCTTTTGCTCTGAAACCTGCCGTTGATGAAGCTTTAAAGGGTAAGCACAATGTTCAAAAGGTCTTAGTGGTTCAACGCACCAAACAAGAGACTGCTTGGAACTCTGCAACAGATATTTGGTGGCACGATATTGTCGATCGTCAATCAGCTGAGCACACTGCGCAGGGCTTCGATTCTGAGCACCCACTCTTCATTTTGTACACCTCTGGCACAACGGCAAAGCCAAAAGGAATCTTCCACACAACCGGCGGCTACTTAACGCAGGCTGCATATACCCATCGAGTTGTTTTTGATATCAAGCCTGAAACAGATGTGTACTGGTGTACCGCAGATGTTGGTTGGATTACAGGTCATAGTTAC
>JBEAVJ010000030.1:0-7073 GCA_041160995.1 Actinomycetota bacterium
TTTCCACACAGATGCAAACTCGCAACCGATAACTCCGCCACCAAGAACAATCACACTCTTTGGAACGTAAGACATCTTTGTGCCGTGGTCTGAGGTAATAATCTTTTCACCATCGATTTCAAGACCAGGAAGAGTTTTTGCATATGAGCCAGTTGCAAGAATTACATTTTTGCCGGTGTAACGGGTTCCGTTAACTTCTACGGTGTCTTTTCCGACTAGTTTTCCGTAACCTTCGATATAGGTAATGTTTCGAGACTTCACCAAACCAGACAAACCTTTGTGTAGCTTGTTGATGACTCCATCTTTGTAGGCGTTAACCCCAGCCATGTCGATGCCATCAAAGGTTGACTTGACGCCAAAGTGTGAACCTTCACGTGCGCCATCTGCGATCTCCGCTGAATGCAACAACGCCTTGGTTGGAATACAAGTCCGCTTCGATTAAGGCGACGCTTAAGCCAAGTTGCGCGCCTCGAAGAGCTGCGGCGTAACCACCGCTTCCTCCACCAAGGATGACGAGATCAAATTGAGACACTAAACGGCTCCCTCCATGCGCCCACGCGGGCTAGGTGCCTATCTTGCCTCAAAGAGGGTGAAACTTCCCAATGCGCAGGATGGGGCTACCCCTGCTCGGCCAATCTCACAAGTGAGCGGAGGGAAACGCCAGTTCCACCCACCGGTGTATAGCCATGAGGCTTTGCTTCGTTATATGCAGGTCCTGCAATATCCAAGTGAAGCCATGGAAGTTCTGGGGAGATGAAATCCTTGAGGAAGAGTCCAGCCACGAGCATTCCACCCATGCGATCTCCAATATTGGCAAGATCTGCAACTGGTGAATCCAAGGAGGCACGGAGCTCTTCTGGAAGTGGCATTGGCCAGAACTGCTCGCCAGTCAATGCGGTGATCTTCATGAACTCCTCGCTAAATTCTGGATTATTTGTCATAACAGCGCTGGTACGAGTTCCCAGTGCAACAACCTGCGCTCCGGTAAGTGTTGCCACATCCACAATTCCATCTAACTTGTTCTTAGAACTTTGCGCCTTCATTAAAGCATCTGCGAGAACTAAACGTCCTTCTGCATCAGGGTTTAATACCTCAACTGTTTTTCCACCAAAGATTGTAATGATGTCACTTGGACGGGTTGCGGTATCACTTGGCATGTTTTCGGCCAATGGTGCCCATGCATCAATCGCTACATTCAATTTCAATTCTGCGATCGCTACAACAGCGGCGCTAACCGCTGCGGCTCCACTCATATCTGATTTCATCGCTTCCATACCTGCAGCAGGCTTAAGCGCTAATCCACCCGTATCAAAGGTGATTCCCTTTCCAACATAGGCGTAACGCTTTACCGCTTTACCTTTTGGAGTATATGAAATGTGAAGTAAACGGGGAGGATTGGCAGAGCCTTGGCCCACACCAATAATTCCACCGAAGCCTTGAGACTTAAGTTGCTTCTCATCCCAGATCTGAACCTTCAATCCAGATTTTGCACCACCCGCAGCCTTTACGACAGCGGCCATCTTCTTGGTAAACGAATCTGGTGTTAAGTGGCTTGGGGGAGTGTTAATCAAATCTCGAACTAAGTATGTGTACTTTGCGATGATCCCCGCACGTGAAACAGCTGCTTTGGCTTCAGATGAAGATGCAAGCTTTGAGTGAATTGTAATTGTCTTAAGTGGCGCTTTGAAATCCGCCTTTGTTGAGCCACGGAACTCGGTAAATGAGTAAGCACCAAGTGCGGCACCTTCAGCCACGGCAGCAACTTCAGGAAGAGTTTTCGCTGGAAGTGAGAATGTTGCAGATGAGTTTCCGGCAAGGGCGCGAGATGCAGCACCTGCGGCACGTCGAAGAGTCTCATGTGAGTACTGAGCTGACTTGCTACCAAGACCGGTAAATACCAACAATCGAACATGTGTTCCGGGAACTTTTATGACTTCATCATATTTACCTGTTGCACCCATATCGGCCAACTGCGCAAGAACTGTCTTGGTATCAATCGCCATTTCACCTGTTTCAATGGCGAGGCCGCCCTTTGAATTAGTTGAAGCAAGCCCAAGGACTAGAACCTCATCTTTAACGACGCCATCGGAAATCTTTAGTGTGCTCATACCCTGAAGCGTAATAGAACTCTTGGTAGGTTTGCACAATGAAGAGCTCCCCATTACATGACAAGCACCTAGCGCTCAACGCAAAGATGGCCGATTTTGGTGGCTGGATGATGCCTATTGAGTATCCCGGCGCTGGCGTTCTGGCTGAGCATGCAGCTGTTCGTGAACGGGTCGGCCTCTTTGATGTATCCCATCTTGGAAAAGCTTCGGTAGTTGGCGAGGGAGCCTTGGATTTTCTCAATAGTTGCCTCACAAATGATCTGAACAAGATTAATGATGGCTCTGCTCAATACACCTTGTTGTGCACTCCCGAAGGAGGGGTCATCGATGACCTTATCGCTTATCGAAACTCAGCCAAGGATTTCTTCCTTGTACCAAATGCATCCAACACAACCGATGTTGTCAAAGTATTAAAGGAGCAGGCACCAGTAGGTATTGAAGTTACCAATCTTCATAATGAATTTGCAGTGCTAGCTATTCAAGGACCACTTGCACCACAAGTATTGGCCCAACTTGGAGTCATGATTGATATTGATTACATGGCCTTTACACATGTAAATATCTCCGGGGCAGATGTCATTGTGTGTCGCACTGGGTACACCGGCGAGCTTGGTTATGAGTTACTTCCAAAGGTTGGTGATGCATCACGAGTATGGGATGCAATAACAGTTGTAATTGCATCCATGGGCGGACTTGTCTGCGGATTAGGAGCACGCGACACACTGCGAACTGAAATGGGATACCCATTGCACGGGCATGAACTGAGTTTGCAGATCTCTCCGGTAGAGGCAAGTGCGGGCTGGGCCGTTGGTTGGAAAAAAGAGGGTTTTCTGGGCTCTGAAATTCTCAAGCATCAAAGAGAGAGTGGTGCTTCGCGAAAGAGCTTTGCAATCAAATCTCTTGACCGCGGAATTCCACGAGCGGGAATGATTGTTAAAAATAGTAACGGCGAAACCGTTGGAGAAGTTACCAGCGGTACCTTTTCTCCCACCTTGAAGATTGGTATAGGTCTAGCGCTGTTGAGCTCTGATGTAGAAATTGGGCAAACTCTTGTGATCGATGTGCGCGGACGCGATTCGCAGTGCGAGGTTGTAAAACTTCCCTTTGTTACTTCACACGTTCGCTAAAAAGTATTGGTGCCATAAAGGCAGCACGGGTGTGGGTTCTTCGAAGTGCTGAGAGAACCGCACCTCCCGTAAATGCGATAAGTATGCTGGTGAAGATCGCACGTGGAATATCCCATGCCATAGCGGTCGCAAAGTGAAAGGTAAGAAAGCGGGAGATATTCTCAGTGATATCACCATTTGGTAAGTAAGACAGTTGTGTATTTGAGCCCAAGGCCCATGGCCAAAACTGTAGATCCATTAATACGCCAAAAAACCCAGAGGCGAAAATACTGAAACAAATAAGTAAAAAGATTTCGCTCAGACCGCGAACTTTTTTAGGTAGCGATCCCGCAAGTAAACCAATCCAGGCTGCTGCAAATACCTGATAGCCAAGCCATGGGCCAATTCCACCGGTGAGAAGCGCAGATGCAAACATTGAAATCATTCCCAAGAGAAACCCAAAAGATGCTCCAAAAACTCGCGCACTAAGAATTAAAACAAACCACATCGGTTCTATTCCAACTGCGCCGGCACCAAGTGGTCTGAGCGCTGCGATAAGGGCGGAGAGAACTCCAAGAAGTGCTACAGATTTCGCATCTAGCTGCTGACTCGAAACCTGAAGCACGACCACCACAAAGGAAAAGGCCACTGCACACCAAAAGAACAATTGAGTCTGAGGAAGGTTTTCGCCTACGTAGAAGAAAGGCCACACAAATCCAGCTGCGCTAAACAGTGATGCAACCAAAAGAATAAAGCCGGTTCTGCGAGAGAAGGTAATGACATCAGGAGTTGTGTTCATCGCATACCTTCAATGGCAGCTACGACATCTTTCACTCGAAGCCATGGTTGGGGAGACATCACCTTTGCTACCTGTGGCGCAAATGCAGGGGAGGAGAGCAGAACATCTAATGTCGATCCATCGGCGACGATATCTCCATCGGCGATAAAGATGACCCTGTTAGCAAGCTCTGCAACAAGCTCTACATCATGGGTAGCAAGTAGAACCGCTTTACCAAAGGTAGAAGCGAAGGTAATTAACATCCGAGTGAGTTCATTCTTAGCTTGGTAATCGAGGCCACGTGTTGGCTCATCCAAGATCAAAACAGATGGATTTGAGGACATCACAACGCTAAGAGCTAAACCAAGACGCTGACCTTCCGATAGATCACGGGGATGGGTAGAAAGAGATAAGCCCGGCACAAGTTGTTGTAAAACTGCATGTGTGGTTCCTTCAGCTAATTGATTATCTCGGTCGGCTTGTTCACACTCGATCTTTACCGATTGTCCATACAAGAGATCACTAGGTTCTTGAGGGATAAATCCAATTGTTTCCCGTCGATTTTTCCCATGAAGATCAAATGGATTGTGTCCAAGTAATGAAACCAACCCTGCTTGCGCAGGATTCACACCGGCGACGGCTTTTAACAGAGAGCTTTTTCCAGCTCCATTTCTACCCATTACTGCGACAATTTCCCCAGCGTAAATCGTTGAGGAAACGCTGTTGAGAGCGGTTTTGTTTTCATAAGAAACGGTGAGCTTTTCAATCGAGATAACAGCTTCACTTCGTTTTGGCGCAGGAGTATCGACTGGCGAGTTTTGAATCTCTCGGATTTCGGAGGTCATTCGGCGCATCTCTCGAACGGTCACACCGATCTCTTTCATCCCTAGCGCTCTAGCTAAGTGCACAATGGGAGGAGCGATAGGAGATTGCATCAAGATTTCTTCCGGTGTTCCTACATTTGCCGCACCATCGCCGTTGATATAAACAATGCGATCGGCAAATTGAATAACCCGCTCAAGTTTATGTTCGGCAATGACGACAGTAAGACCTAAGTCATGAACCAATCGGTGAAGGATTGAAAGAACCTCTTCTGCAGCAATGGGATCTAAAGCGCTCGTTGGTTCATCCAACACAAGAACCTTGGGATGAGTTACTAGAGCTGCACCTATGGCAACTCTTTGTTGTTCTCCGCCACTTAGAGTTGCGATTGATCTGTTACGCAGCGCCGCAAGACTTAATAGGTCCAAGATTTCCTCAACACGTTTGCGCATCACATCATTAGGGAGGTTGAGAGCCTCCATGCCAAAGGCAAGCTCTTCTTCAACGGTGTCAGCAACAAAGCTATTAGCTGGGTTTTGGCCAACAATTCCGATCAGATGTGCCATGCCACCTGGTTTAGTCAATTGAGTAGAAATGCCGTTAACGCTGACATCTCCTGCAAGGATTCCTCCTGTGTGATGGGGGACTAGCCCATTAATTAGTCGCAACAATGATGATTTACCAGAGCCTGTAGGGCCGATGACTAAAACCATCTCACCTTCTGCAATAGTCAGATTGAGATCTTCCAAAACAGTAGTTGTTGAGTTTGGGTAAATCAAAGAAACATTAGAAAACTTGATCATGAAATCACAACCAGTCCGATAGCTGAGATCACGACAAGGGAATCTTTCAATCGCCAGGAAATAGGACGGTACCGTGAGCGCTTCTTGCTAACGCCATAGCCTCGACTATCCATTGCAGCGGCTAAATCCAGTGATCGAGCAAGTGACTCTTCAAGTAATGGAATCGCAACACGTTTCCACGATGTGAATCCACGTGTATTTTGCCCACGCAGGCGTTGCGCTATTCGAATTCGTTTTACAGAACTTACAAGTTGCGGAAGAACTGATGTTGCAATCACAACTGCAACAGCGAACTCGTAGATGTAAACCGGCAGGACACGAAGCAGGCGATGTGGACTAGTAAGAGATGCGGCTGCTCCAAAAATGACGATGATGGAACAGATGATCAATCCTTCTGTGAGTGAAGAAGACAATCTCTCCCAGGTGACCACACCACCGATTCGTATTCCAGGCATCCACGAAGGTAATGGAAGAACGGGCAAACGAAAGAGTTCGGTGCCAGGTATCGGAACACCGATAGCAACTCCAACGATGGTTCTTACCGTCAAGATCCAAGCGGATAGTTTTAAGGTCCAATCAAAACTCTTTGCCCACGGAGCATCATCGCGAAGTGTGAACACAACAACCATCACTACACCCACACATGACAGGGTGAACCAGGTGCTATCAAAACGCACAATGGCTACTGCCAATCCGATGGCCCAGAGCCACCAGGTAAAGGGGTGCAGTGATGGTTTGTTCATAATTACTTCTTGAGGTATCCCTTAGGAGTTTTCATTTCTACGCCGCACTCTTTAGCTGGATAACCATTGATCCCACAGATAAAGCCAGAACCTTGAGCACGAACCTTTACTACTTGGCCCAGTACATCGATTCCTAGTGCACCTTTGTCTGCGACTACACATCGCTGAATCAGACGTGGAGTTGATTCGCCCTTAGGTCGCAGTACAGATGAACCGAAGTCAACCATCACGCCAATTCGCTTTTTTCCAGCCACTGGTTTTGTCTTTCCACAAATCGCAGAAAATGAAGGAGCAACCTTTGGTGCTTTTGCATCTGGAATTGCGTCATTACTAAAGGTAAATGCCCATCCTTCAACCGCTCCATCGGCAACATCAACGGTGGGTCCGGTCATTGCAGCGGTCCACTTGGTGGCACCAGGTGCTGCTTGAAAATAACCCCAATAGCGCCAACCTGTATCTGCTGCTTGTGATTGTGGAATAGATAGCGTGGTTAAAAGTAAAACCAGGAAAACTAATTTGAATTTCATTGCTGTGTAGCCTCTCGAAAAATAAAGAGCCTCACAGGGAGTGAACCGCACCGCGGTATGGCAAAAGCGCCAATACATTTGGTGTTGGGAGCACACCCCGCAAACCTCGGCGGGTGTTTATCTCATCTCGATCTAATGGGTAATCCGACTTATCTTTTTAAAGCGCTCTTTCACTCTCTGAATGAA
>JBEAVJ010000133.1:0-3524 GCA_041160995.1 Actinomycetota bacterium
TGTAAAAACCTCGGGGCTGAGAAAGCGTTAATCACACTACGCCCGTAGAAGCCCTGTTTTAATACCGAAGGACCCGGGTTCGATTCCCGGCACCTCCACAACGAATGAGGAGCATGACAGTGCTTGCATTGTCATATATCCGAATGAGGCGTGGTGGTTGAGCGCTTCAGCGCAAAACCTCCACAATGTCTTAGCTACGAAACCTTCACAATTGATTTCGTAGATGTGAAAAACCGACCGAAGCCATGTCTACGAGGCTTCGATCGGTTCTATTTTCCATAAGTACCGCCCTCGATCGGTACCTCAAGATTTGCTACTTATTAAGCCAGTTATCTACTTCATCCACTTTTAATTTGTGAATGATCGTCTTATCACTTCGTTGAATAACTTGAGATCCAACGATCATGTCGTGAACTGTGCGCTGTTTGCTGGTCAATATAAATGCTCCATCCACAATGTAGTTGGCCATGAACAAAAAGCTTCCAAGAATCCAATGGAGAACTCCCTTAATGAGAACCTCTCGGATAACCATTTTTTTCCAACCAAAAGGGATACCCGTTTCCGCATCAATTACTACTTGTCCCATCAAGTGATGTCCTGGAGTAGTTCCCTTTTCTGCCAAAGTGATGAACCAAATGATCCACACAACTCCAAAACCTAAGCCAAATATCAGAGCATCAAGCAGTAGGGCGATTAGGCGTGATTGCGGCGTTGCCAGTTCCCCGAATTTGGTGTGTCTTTGTGGATTGAAGAGAAAAGATTGTGAAGAGACTTCTGTTCGTGATAATCGGGATGAGTGTTCGGTTCGTGGTGATTGCGATGAGTGTTCGGTTCGTGGTGATTGCGATGAGTGTTCGGTTCGTGGTGATTGCGATGAGGCGGTGAATGTTCGGTTCGTGGTGATTGCGATGAGGCGGTGAAGATACGATCTTCACCATAATTGTGATTAATTCTTCTATTCATCTCTGCAAAGTACGCTGAAATACTTTCTCTGAGTCATGGAGCCTACTTTTGTGCATAACCAGAGCTCAATGATTACTGAGAGTGGTTTTGTGATAACAGAGAGTGTGAGCTGTAGTCGGCTCAACCGAGAGATTGCCTTAATTGCACAACGCCGACGAATTACTTAATGCTGGCCTTCTGGCCCGTGCCCATCATTTCCAGATGAGCGACCATTTTTGCGAGAGATTCCAAACTTCGCGAACAAGTCTCTTACAAATCTCTTACAAAGAAGAGCTCTGGGAAATACTCTCTGCGTAAACCGATGTAGCAGGTAACAACTGAGAAAAGACCAATAACTCGAGGAATAAGTGGCAATCCAGAAATGAACAGGAGCTGTACGCCAATCAAGTTTCCAAAAGCTACAAGGATTAAATGAAGCAACTTGCGAAGCAGGTTCAGAATCACGATAGCTAGTGAAGCCTTGGTTTCTAGGCGTGACTTAACAAATCGAGAAGATAGTGCAATAGCAAGCGGACCAGCCAACAGAGCTATTAGGAATAGAACCACCACAACTATTGCTAGAGACTCCATGGCTCATTATCTCCGAAATCTCTGATCAAGTGATTAACTGAAGCTGAGAATAAAGCGCCGACTAGCTGTGACACTTATCTACCCCAATCGGTTCTAATCGCTGCAAATAAAATCATGTCTTCACGGGTGCCATCATCCTGGCAACACTTATCTCTCATGATTCCCTCTTGCATGTACCCAGCATTTTTTAGAACCTTTAGTGATGGAAGGTTGGATTCAACAACCAGCGCTTCAATTCGGTGAAAACCAATAGTTTCAAAGCCATACTCAGTCAATAAACGTGTAGCAGCGGTTGCAACACCCTTGCCGCGAACATCTGCGGTGAGCCAATATCCGATCTCTGCCTTCGCATCTTCGAGATCCAAGGTATGAAATGACAAAGCACCAGCAAACTTTCCATCGTATTCAAGAGCTAGCTGGAGCTCTGTGCGCATAGTGAAGCCATTAGGGGAGCGCTCACGAACATAATGCTCTGCATTTGCCATCTGATAGTTGGCTGGAATGCGAGTGAACTTGGGAATTATTGGGTCCTGAACACCTTCATACAAAGGAATGATGTCTCGTTCTTCAGGCTTGCGAAGAGTAATCAACCCATACTGCAAGGTTGGTACTTCGGTAGGCCACCAGATCATTGCTGAAGTATCTCACCAAATAATTTATTTGATCCTAGTTTTTGCCACATTAACTTTAAATTGAGATCCTGGGCTTTATTGCAGGAGTAAATCACCAAGAAATCCGAAGGAATCACACAATCAACTTATCAACGTAGATAGCTCACACCGCATCAAGTATTGGCCGCGCTGGCACGAAGAATTGCTTACCAACTGGAGACTCCCATGTGCACGATCCATCGGCATTGCTCTTCAGCTTCCAGCCACCATGCGTTTTCATTCGATGGTGCCGACGACAAAGCAATCCTAGATTTGCTGGATTTGTCTCTCCACCACTTTCCCAACTGTGAGCATGATCGATATCTGCAAGTTGTCCCGACCTTCGACATCCCGGGAATCGACATGTTCGATCTCGCGCAAGTAAGAAATCAACAAGCTCTTGCGGAGGAATGTATTTTTCTCGTCCAAAATCTAAGAGGTTTCCAGTTGTTGGATCGCTTACAAATCTTTGCCATGTGCCATCTGCCGCTAATTTTCTTGCAACAGATGCTGGAATCGCACCATATCCAGCAAGTTGTCCTGGATTTTCCGCTAATCCCAACAATGTTGGAAGATCCACAGCAACGCTAATTGAAATTGGACGGCGATGTGGACGAACATCATCTGCCATTGCACCTAATGCCTGAGATGCAATAAATGTGAGTGCGTCAGCGCGCTTCATATCTGCAGAAAGCATGGACCACTCTGATGCGCCTTGAGGGTTGTGCTGAAAACAATTGCTTGAACTTGGGGTTGCACCGTTACCAACCTCACCCTGTCCACTACATCTGCAGCACTCTTCTTCTTGATTTCTCTTGAGAATGAAAGCCTCAATAGATTTCATTACTGTTTGCGCATCCTCTGCAGGCAAAATCGCAACAACGGTGGCCATGCCATCAGCCTCGGGATAACAGGAAACTCGACGAGAATCTCGCGCCCGATCAACGATCTCTTCAAACTCTTCTGGAGCAAGCTTTGCAATAGTTGTTTTGACCTTTGTCGCCACCTGTCCTGGTGTATGAAACTCAGCATGTGCCAAAGCGGTTTGCTCTACGCGAAATACAGCATCTTCGCTTAATCCATTTCGAATAGCAGCCGCTGTTTCCTTTGCAATAACTGTTGCATGAGCCGCTGAGATTTCACCTGTAGCAAGTGCAGAAATTGTGTTCGGAAGATGTCCAACCAATACACGTGCAACATCAATTCGATTTTGTGCAGCGGTTGGAGAAAGCCGAAGTGCGGTTGCAACATCTTCGCGCTCTTCATCATCAACCGCTCCGAAGATTCCGCCAGTTTCATCAGCAACCTCACCCGCAATCGCAACTAACGCCTCTTGCTTCA
>JBEAVJ010000134.1:0-2745 GCA_041160995.1 Actinomycetota bacterium
ACCAATCAACTGGCTGGTTGAATCCTTGAGTCGGGCCAGACTTCTGTGACTTCCATCGTAGTAATGAGGCCAAGCAGATAAAGATGACAATCGGGCATGGGCATCAATCGCCTCTTGCTCAGTTGCATCACTCTTGTAATCGGTAATCATGACCTTGTACAACTCTGCAAAATCATTGTTAAAGTTTGTAACTGAAACTTGTCCTGCAAATATCGCGTCCTCTAAATCATGAACAGAGTACGCACAATCATCTGACCAATCCATAATCTGAGCTTCAATACACTTTTTACCAACCGGTGCATCTTTTCTCATCCATGTAAAGATCTCGACATCATCGTCGTATACGCCAAACTTTCGAGGGTTTTCAGATCGTGGCCATGGGTACTTAGTCGCTCCATCTAAGGAAGCTCTCGTTAAGTTCAGGCCAACACTTTTTCCATTTACACTTTTTCCATTTGCATCAACTGTCTTTGCTTCTAGTCGAACTAATAAGCGGAAGCTCTGTGCATTTCCTTCAAAGCCTCCAAAATCTTGCGCAATATCAGCAAGTGCTTCTTCACCATTGTGACCAAAAGGTGGATGTCCTAAATCATGTGACAAACATGCTGTGTCTTGCAGATCTGGATCGGCACCGAGTGATTCTCCGAGCTCACGGCCAATTTGGGCGCACTCTAAAGAGTGTGAAAGGCGTGTTCGTTGAAAATCATTTTCCCAGGGAACAGCTACCTGAGTTTTTGCAGCTAATCGTCGTAGCGATGCAGAGTGAATAACTCGAGCACGATCGCGCATGAACTCAGTTCTGCCAGCACGCTTTGCTGGTTCATCGAGGAACCGCTCTTGATCGTGGTTGTTGTAGCTCACGGAAGTACCTTAGTAAGAATGTCGGCTTCGGGTAAGCGATCACTGATCTGGATCCCCCGCTTACCAACGGTTATGTACGCCAAATACGCCGCTGCTTCTCGGATTAAGTATCGATAACCACTGTTATCAATGGTATTCGGACCGGTTTGGACCGGTGAACAGGTTGCTAAAACACCTTGATCATTTGCCATCTTGATAGAACGTGCACAATGAAATGGATCTGTCACGATAATGACATCACTTACATATCGCTTTTTCATGACCGCTGCATATGCCTTTGTGCTACTTAAGGTATCGCGACCCTCTTCAACCGCAGTTATCTTTCGAGAAGTGATGCCGTTGGTGCGCAACCAGTACTTTCCTGAAGCCGCCTCTGTTGTGCGATCTCCAGGTGCACCAGCACCTACGGTAATAATTGTTGGCGCATACCCAAGATCAAAGATCCTTTTTGCTTCAACCAGACGTGCCTCTAAAGCTTCTCCTGGTTTTCCATTGAGTTGCGCAGTTCCTAAAACAACGATGACATCCGCCTGGCGCACAACTGGATTATTTGCCGCTCTCCACACTTGAGATATTCCATAGGCAGGACCAATCAATGCAAGAATTACAATGACAGTTATTGTTCGACGAATCCATCTAAAGAGAAACATTTATCCGCCCGAGAACGCATCTTCTAGTTCAACATGAACTAGCTCATCAGGATCATTGAGCCAGCCATCGGGCAAGGTTGGTGGACGACCATGACTTGTGCGACCACGAGGCTTTTCTCCAACCTCAGTTGGATATGGCTGATCTTCTAGTTGGTCAAGAAGATTGCGCATCTCTTGTAGTGAAGAAACCATTCCTAGATCATGACGAATCTCGCGCGGGACACGAAAACCCTTTAGATACCACGCCATGTGCTTTCGCATATCGCGCATTCCGCGATCTTCAGACTCTAAGTATTCAACGATCAAATTAGCGTGACGGAACATCACCTCTCGCACCTCATGCAAAGTTGGCGTTACCTGTTTTCCTTCGCCCTTGAGCGCAGATACAAGATCGGTAAATAACCATGGACGTCCTAAACAGCCACGACCAACGACGACTCCTGCACATCCGCTTTGCTCCACCATTGAAACAGCATCGCTGCCAGACCAAATGTCTCCATTGCCTAAAACAGGTACACCTGTTGGCTTTAAATGCTCTACTAAACGTGCGATCGCAGACCAATCCGCTTTTCCTTCATACATCTGTGCTGCTGTGCGCGCATGCAATGCAACCCATGCAACCCCTAAATCAGCGGCAGATTGCGCGGCTTCTAAATAGGTTTCATGATCACTATCAATACCAATGCGCATCTTTACCGTGACGGGAATTCCAAAAGGCTTTGCAGCTTCTATCGCCGCCCCAACAATGCTTGTGAACAACTTGCGCTTAAAGGGAAGAGCAGCTCCTCCACCTTTGCGAGTAACTTTTGGAACCGGGCAACCAAAGTTCATATCAATATGATCGGCAAGGTTTTCTTTTCCAAGCATTGTTACCGCAGCTCGCATCGTTGTTGGATCAACGCTGTACAACTGAACAGAACGTGGCCATTCATCTTTGCCAGGAACAATCATTCGCAAAGTTTCCGGGCGTCTTTCAATCAACGCTCTAGCAGTAACCATTTCAGATACAAAAAGACCAGCACCTTGTTCACGACAGAGCGTGCGAAATGGAGCGTTGGTGATTCCAGCCATGGGAGCCAGAACAACCGGCGGATCAATGTAATGATCACCGCTTGCTAGTGGAAGTAAGAGTGGCTTTAGCAACCTAGTAAACGAGGTGCTAACCATGCTTCGACCTGATCCAGGCCGATGCGCTCTTGCGCCATTGTGTCGCGATCGCGAATTGTTACCGCAT
>JBEAVJ010000031.1:0-7957 GCA_041160995.1 Actinomycetota bacterium
TGCCGGCACCGGTTAAAACGATGCCGAGCATCTCTGCGAGATCCTGGTCGTCATCGACGACCATAACTAAAGTCATTAGCTACCGTGCTCCCAAGAGTTAAGGTACATATCTTGAGCTGGAGTAAGAACGTCAATGCGTCCACCCATGCTTATCAGCTTGAGTGCAGCAACTTCCTTGTCGATGTATGAAGGAACATCATGAACACCAGGCTTCAAGTTCTTTGCTTCCTTAACGAGGTACTCAGCTGTTAGCGCTTGATCTGAGAATGACATATCCATTACAGATGCTGGGTGTCCTTCTGCCGCTCCTAGGTTAACTAGGCGACCTTCAGCTAGAAGCAGTAAACGACGCCCATCTGACAGTACATATTCATCTGTCTGGTGGCGCATCTTTGCATTCTTTGTCTTCGCATTCTGCTCAAGCCATGCAACATCGATTTCGATGTCGAAGTGACCTGAGTTAGCCATGATTGCGCCATCCTTCATTACTGCAAAGTGCTCATCGCGAAGTACATCGCGGTTACCAGTAACGGTGATGAATACATCGCCAAGCTTTGCTGCATCTAGCATAGGCATCACGCGGAAGCCCTGCATCATTGCATCTAGCGCCTTGGTTGGATCAATCTCAGTAACGATTACATCTGCGCCCATACCCTTAGCACGCTCTGCAACGCCCTTACCGCAGTAGCCGAAACCAGCTACTACAACTACGCGACCTGCAAGCAGGAAGTTAGTTGCGCGGAAAACTGCGTCAAGAGTTGATTGACCAGTTCCGTAACGGTTATCAAACATATGCTTTGTATCTGTGTCATTCACAGCGATCATTGGGAACTGAAGCGCTCCATCTTTTGCCATCTGGTTAAGACGGATAACACCTGTTGTTGTCTCTTCGCATCCACCAGTGATGTTTGGAATTAATTCCTTACGAGTTGTGTGCAATGTGTTAACAAGGTCGCAACCATCGTCAAATACTTGGTGTGGTTCGATATCAAGAGCTGCATTGATGTGCTTGTAGTAACCATCACGGTCAACAGCGTTACGAGCAAAAACAGAAATTCCATACTCATGAACTAGAGCTGCCGCTGTGTCATCCTGAGTTGAAAGTGGGTTAGATGCACAAAGAGCGATCTCTGCTCCGCCTGCCTTCAAGACGCGCATCAAGTTTGCTGTCTCAGTTGTGACGTGCATGCATGCTGAGATGCGCACACCTGCGAAAGGTTGAGACTTTTCAAAACGCTCACGAATTTGAGCAAGTACAGGCATATTGCGCTCTGCCCACTCAATCTTGAGGCGACCCTGCGCTGCGAGTGATGCATCAGCAATGTCATGCTTTGGAAGAGTTGAAGTAACTGGAACGTTCACGTAAATCTCCTTAAATGGTAATCAAAGTATTAATTGGATACCTATAGGTTACTGCCCTCTTGCGAAAAGTACGTATTGGAAAACGGGGGTTAGCCGCGTATTACTGAGAGAACCGCATCACGTATCGACTCCATTTGAGCCTGAGTTGATGCCTCAACGTTAAGTCGCAGTAGAGGCTCGGTATTTGATGGACGCAGGTTAAACCACCAGGTATCCCCGTTTACCGTCAGGCCGTCGAGTTCATCAATTACAACGCTGTCTGATTCATAACTCTTGCGAACTAGATCAGTTGCTTGCGCTGTATCAGAGACCTTTGAATTGATTTCGCCACTTGAAATGTATCGATTAAATGGCGCTAACAGCTCTGACATGGTTGCGTTGCTTTCACCAAGGGCCGCGATTGCATGAAGTGCGGCGAGAGCGCCACTATCTGCCATCCAAAACTCTTTAAAGTAGAAGTGACCTGAATGCTCGCCGCCAAAGATTGCTCCGCTTTCAGCCATCATCTTTTTTATGTACGAGTGTCCTACTCGACTACGCAATCCTGTTCCACCATTTTCATCAATTACCTCTTGAACTGCGCGCGATGAAATCAAGTTGTAAATGATCTTCGAACCAGGACGTTTCTTTAATTCACGCTGTGCGATTAATGCGGTGAGGGCTGATGGATTAACTGCGACTCCCCGTTCATCAACCAAGAAGCAGCGATCTGCATCGCCATCAAAAGCCAAACCAAGATCAGCTTTTTGATCAATCATCGCTTGCTTCAAATCCTTTAAAGTTGTTTCATCAAGTGGATTTGCCTCGTGGTTTGGAAATGAGCCATCAAGCTCAAAGTACATTGGAATAACTTCACAATTGAGCCGTGCAAATATTGCAGGAGCAGTATGCCCCGCCATTCCATTTCCGGCATCCACAATGATCTTCAGTGGGCGAATCTTCTTTACATCTACAAGAGTTAATAGGTGATCTACATACTCTTCCAACATATTGCGCTGCTTTTCAACTCCCACATTGCGCAATGCGATTGGCGAACCTTCTCGAACAAAGTTCTCGATAGTCAGCAACCCAGATTCCTTACCGATTGGTCGCGCTTTGCTTAAACACAGTTTGATTCCGTTGTATTGAGCAGGATTGTGGCTAGCTGTAAACATGGCTCCCGGAAGTCCTAGCTTTCCAGAGGCAAAATACAACATATCTGTCGATGCTAAACCGATCCGAATAACATCCATGCCTTGTGAAGTTGCACCGGCGGAAAAAGCATCCGCTAACTCAGGTGAAGATGGACGCATATCTTCACCGATAACAATTGTTCCCGGCTCACGTTCTATCTGTAAAAATCGAGCAAATGCCATACCTGTTGCAAAAGCAAAGTCTGCATCGATCTCTGTATCTACTAAGCCTCTGATGTCATAGGCTTTAAAAATATTTGGAAACTGATCCATAGTTATGAGGGAACAGCGCGCAAGTGTCCGCGACGACCAATTTGTTGTTGCGCAGATGTTGATTGAGTCGGAGTAATTGGTTCGACATCTTTGGCTGCAACTTCTCGAACTGCATCGGCGATTGCCATTAGATCATCATCACTTGGTCCCTGAGGTGTTCCATCAAGCTCCTGCTTGATAACACTCCAACCATGAGGCACCTTTAAACGTGTCCCATGAACAACGCACAAGTCGTATGCATGTGGCTCTGAGTATGTTGCTAGAGGCCCAACAACCGCTGTTGATTCGGCGTAGATGTATGTCAAGGTCATTGTTGCTTGTGACTTACACCCAGCACGGGAGCAGCCACGACCACCTTGAGTTCTCATAAGTGAAACATTAGTGGGAGTAGGAGGTAAAACTTGGGATTCTCAAGGATTCAAAATGCGAATATTTGAGTCTGGTATCTCTACTCGGGTAAGAACGCTTCCGGGTGCAATTGGAAAGTATCCATATCCATTAACAGATGAAACTAATGCACCGGCATAAGTCTGCTCACCCACCTTGGTAATGGTGAAAGAACGAGCCGATGCTGGAACTCGCCAGGTTGCGATATCGCTTCCCTTGATTGCATTGCGGCTTACCTTGCCATTTACCAAGGTCACCTCTACCGCCACATTTATCTCGGAGCCAGCAAAAACGACAAGAGGAGAAAGACCAGTAACCGCCATAGTGAACTCCGTTAGCTCTGGAGCAGGTGTACTCCATACGAAATCTCTTCTGCCTCCGCTCACAACAGATGATTCAACCGCGGCCACTACAGGCTCAGTAGAGGTGATCTTTACTGCAAAGGCAGATGAAGAAATCTTGGGCGAGAAGGTAAATTCTGTAACCACTCCCGCAGAGACCGCTCGAGAGTTAAGTCCTACCGGAATGAA
The DNA here is from genome assembly GCA_041160995.1 of Actinomycetota bacterium. Taxonomy (GTDB): domain Bacteria; phylum Actinomycetota; class Actinomycetes; order Nanopelagicales; family Nanopelagicaceae; genus Planktophila. The sequence goes on from JBEAVJ010000031.1 coordinate 3,725, forward strand.
TACGCCATCTGCAGACAGTAGTTCGACGGTAACGCTGGCATCTACTTCGCCTGGAGTTAAGAGTCGCAACACATGTGCAGGTGCTGCACCTTGTCCTGGTCTCTTTCCTTGATTTGGAATAGCTGGAATAACAAGAGATCTACTTGGAGTATTGATTGGATTTACAAAGTCTCCGCCAAGTGCGCGTAATCCCTTTCCTTGTTCATCGATAACAAATGAATTGATTCTGCCGGAGCGAGGCAAAACATTTACAGTCAATGTCTTGTCACCAGGTGCAAGCGAGTCAACAGCGATTACCAAGTAGTTCTTTGAAGGAACATTCAAGGTGCGAAGTGGCTGTTTTCCATTTTCCGTGAAAACATTTAAATCTACTACCGCATCACTGAGACCACTATTGACGATTATTAGACGTCCTTTTGTGGTGATGTCAGCACTTGCTCCAACAAACCATTGCGATGATGCAGGGCCTGAACACAGTGCACCACCCGCCCAACTGCCAGTGCGGCTTTGCCACACGACCGGGGTTGTACCTTCAGAGTTGAAGAGCAATGAGTCCTTCATTACTGGAAGCCTCAAGACCTTTACCGCTTCAGTTTTGGTGCTTCTATTTTGCAATCTCTGAAACTGTGTTTTCTTTGAAGATAAAGAGATCTGTGAAGCTAAACCTGGAAGCGTTGGAGGACAAACAACTGCAGGATAGTTTTCAGAAAAACCCTTCTTGGTAACAGCAACATTTAGGGCCGATGCGATCACTATCGCCGTAGCGATAAAGGCGATAAACCTAAGCGGGCGAGAGAAGTTCATGCTAACTCCTTCTCAGAAATTTCACTCTTGCGTCTTCCAGCAGGCAACGCCATCACGAGCACGATTACAAAGAAGATTAACTGCAAAGAAAGCCAACCGCGGCGCACGGTTCCATCATGAATCAAGGAGATTTCGCCAGCTTCAGTAACCTGAAAAGTTGGTAAGCCTTGCTCATTCTTGCTGCGTTCTAATCGGTATCCATTTTCGAGAACCTGCCATGAACGGCTATATGTTTCAGTAAGAATCAAAGTACCTGCAGAAGGTACATATGTTCGGGCACCCACATCGCCAGCTTCTAACTCTTTTCGAACTCCGTCAGTTCCAACAAACATCAATCTGGAAGCGGGGCCAGTTACCTTCCAAACAACACCTAGCGATGTTGCGGAAGTTCTGGAAAATCCACCTAAGCCATCAATAGAGCGAATGATCTCTCGCTTGAAAGGTGTCTTCACAAAAAGATACTTAACGCCATACTCGCTAAGAGTGGCGCTGCTTGAGACACCTGAACCATCGATTAACCCACGAGCTGCATCTGCAATAGCAGCTGTTTGCGATGGCGCAACATCTGGTTCACCTAATGAAATATCTCTACCGCGTGATAAGTAGTACTGAATCTTCTTGTCATTTGCACTTCCTACTTCGCGCAACACAAGAATCTTGGTATCTCTTTCAACGCTCAAGAAAGCTGGCATAACTGTTTCTTTGTTGGCTTGAACAAGTGAATCAGCGCCTTTGCTCACCGACCATCCAATAGCCAATACCGAATACGCAAAGGTAGTAAACAAGAGCAATGCTGAAAGAATATGGCGGTAATGAACATGGCTCAGAACTAAGGTTTCACGCAAACGATCCAGCAAAATAGTTCCAGCAGCAATCGCTGCAAGTGTGACTAGAACAAGTACAGGCCCTGGCCATACCTTTGATGATGCTTCATTTCCGTGTGTTGAAATTGAAAGTGCTGAAAGAACTACTGCAAGTACAAGCGCTCCAACCCCATACTCGGCGATACGACGTGCGTAGGTTGATGAGAAGAGTGAGACAACAAGAACGAGCAATATTGGGCTGATCAGCCACAGCGGAAGTGAATTAGCTCCACCTGGATTACCAAGCAGCGTAAGCAATGGCCCACCACCTGAAATAAGTAGCCCTGGCTCTACTAAGAGTCGGCTTGGATGTCTGATCGCCTCTAATGAATAGGGTGCGTTCATTACAAATGGCACAAAGATCAAAGCCGCTCGCTTTTGTAGGCGTAGTGAATACAGTGCTGCGTTTGCTTCCTTTGCGTGTTTTTCATAATCACTTAATGTGGAAACTAAGCCTGCTACTAAACCGATGACAAAAATCATCAAGGAGAAACCATAAAGAAGCGCCAACAAAAGTGAGATACCGGCAATTTTTCTCCAGGTGAAATCTTGGATGTTCTCAATATCGCGCAGTAGTAGAGCCAGGTATGGAGCAAGAATCAGAAAGAGAACTGTTGCAATGTGACCGGTAGATATAGCGGCAATTGCAACCGGTGAAATGGCGTAAAGAAAAGCTGCGGGAATTGATATCCACGAGTTCGAGGTAAGGCGCTTCAGTAACTGAGATGCGGTAAACATCATGACAACAGGAGCGGCTAAGAAGAATGTTGTTATCAGTAATTGAACCTTGCCTAAGAAAAACACTGAAGCTGTCGCGGTTATGGCGACCCAGGTAGGGGTTGCGATTGATGAACCCATTCCAACTTGGTGCCATGACTCAAAGTATGTTCGCCACAAATCTGTTGCACCTGCCGGCGAGATAGGAAGTGCTCCCCCAACAAGTGCGCCAAGTCGGTTCCGTGAAAACAGCAGAGTAATCACAATGATAAGAGAAAAAAAGATTACCTCTGGGCGCTTAAGAATACCTAGCCAGTTATTGGTGTTTACTGGAGTTAACAAATCCTCATCATCATTTGTTTCCAAAACTGAAGGTCCGGATACCTGATTATCATCAGGAAACAATTTCGCACGAATTTCATCGACAACGCCTTCGGTTGCCAGACGAACCTGCGACCAACGCGGTGGAATAAACTGTGCAATAACTCGAGCTGAAACAAATCTTTGCTTCTTGCGCACCTTACGCGCGCAGCGATAATTGATCCAGGCCTAACGATTACAGCACCGACAGCCAAAATTTCATCCGCGGCGTACCCCGGAAGTTTTGCCAATAAGTAGCCAATCGCCCTTGCTGCCGCTGTTCCTAGAAGCTGTACAACAATCCAGGGCAAGATCCACCATGAAGAGTTTGCAAGCAAAACATATGCAGCGTTACGTCTATCCAAAAGCAAGGGCCTATGTAGAAATGCGCCATCAACTTCTATAACGCGGCGCTCTGTTGCCGATGCTTGGGCATGAAAAGCAACTGCACCAGTTGCAACCAAAACTGAGTGACCCGCTGCACGAGCACGCCATCCAAAATCCACATCATCTCTAAACAAGGTGAGGTTGGGATCTAAGCCACCTAGCTCTTCAAATACATCGCGACGAATCAACGCACCAGCTGTACTAACAGCTAGAACATCATGGTTTCCATCATGTTGGCCTTGGTCATACTCAAGGGGTTCAAGGCCGGTCCAACGTGCACCATTTCCGGCAATACTGATTCCAGCTTCAAGTAGATGTGTTCGATCATGCCAACCCAATAACTTTGGCCCGACCATTACAACTTGTGGGCGATCATCAATGGCGCTTAATAACTCTGCGAGCGCAGTCGGAGCTGGTGCGCAATCATCGTGGATCAACCAGATCCATTCGTGTTCAACAGATTTAGGTAACTTGTTAACCGCTAATGAAATCGCTTCGCCAAAACCTGTTTCAACATCAGCGGCAATAAATGGAATTCGCGCAGATTTTAAAAGTTTTGCCGATGCATCCTGCGATCCTGTATCGACAGCGGTGATTAAATCAATTGGTCGAGTTTGCGAGGTGAGTGCTGCAACAACTTCGGGTAACCAAACCGCTCCATTGTGGGAAACAAGAACAGCGGTTACACGATGCTTATCTACTGCGGCTTGGGAAGCCATAGGTATAACTCACTTTCTCCTTAGAGAAATGAGAACCTTACGCAGTACGACGCTTTAGGCGACGACGCTCTCGCTCTGAAAGACCGCCCCAAATTCCGAAGCGCTCATCATGAGCTAATGCGTACTCAAGACACTCTGAACGAACATCGCATGAAAGACATACGCGCTTTGCTTCACGAGTGGAGCCACCCTTTTCTGGGAAGAAAGCCTCTGGATCAGTTTGCGCACAGAGAGCGCGCTCCTGCCATGAAAGCTCCATGTTTTCGCCAGATGCGAGTGTGATGGTTGGACCTGAAGTGGGGATTGGGGAGTTCTGGGCTGCGGGTTGAATCGGCATAACGTCGATGCTCCATTAGCTAGATCTTGTCTCATCCCTCTTGGAA
>JBEAVJ010000032.1:0-6983 GCA_041160995.1 Actinomycetota bacterium
CATGTGTATCCGCCTCCTTATTTAAAATAATCGTAAACTGGATGCCAATCTGACCGGTGAGGAAATTTAGACATGAAAAGGTTCCTAATGGGAATCATGACTAACACTAAGCTTTGCATTGCTAAATTCTATCTTAGGCAGAGATAATTCCTGTATGGAAACCGTAGAAGTTCGCTTCTTCGCCGCTGCACGAGCGGCTGCAAAAACTGACCAGATTTACTTGGACGCGGCCACACTCCAGGAGATTCTTACTACGTGCATTGCGAATTTTCCAGAACTCGGGCGTGTTATCCCTCAATGTTCTTTCTTGGTTGATGGAGTGGCAAATCATGATCGTGGCATGATGATTAATTACGGAAGTCAAATTGATGTACTGCCTAAATTCGCTGGTGGTTGATTTTATCCGCCGATAGCCGACATCGGCCGTCGTGGTTGAATGAAACTCGGATTGTTAATTCCATGACCTGGAAGTTTTCCTGCAATTGTTTTGTGAAAACGCTCAGATATTTCTTGAGCAATCTCTTGGCTAGAAAGATTGGGGTTGCGCAAAACTTTACGTAAGTCCATCTCCTCTAAAGAAAAAAGACATGAACGTAATTGACCATCAGAGGTTAAGCGTAGGCGATCACAAGCACCGCAAAAAGGTTGAGTAACGCTCGCAATAATTCCAACTGTTTCTAACGTGCCATCAATATAGAATTCCTCAGCTGGTGAAGAACCACGATCTGCCACGGGATTCAATTCAAAATGCTCTGACAATGATGTCAGTATTTCTTGTGCCGTAACCATCGTTGTTCGATCCCAAATGCCACCTGCATCCAATGGCATCTGTTCTATGAAGCGGAGAGAAAATCCTTCGTTCATCGCCCATTTCAATAACGCAGGCGCTTCTTGATTGTTTATCCCGCGAAGTAGCACAGCATTAATTTTGATTGGCGCTAGGCCAGCATCGCGCGCAGATATGAGTCCAGCAAAGACATCATCAATACGGTCTCTGTGGGTGATTTTAATAAAGGTATCGCGATCTAAGGTATCGAGGCTGACATTGATGCGTACTAATCCCGCGTCTTTCAGTGCTTTAGCAAGTTCTACAAGGCGCAATCCATTTGTAGTCAATGAAAGTTTCGGTGCATTAGGTAACGCTGAAATTCTCGAAACAATGTCTACAATATCGGCGCGTAACAGCGGCTCTCCTCCTGTCAGGCGAATCTCCTCAAAACCAATGGATACCGCGGCCTCAATAACGCTCATCAGTTCATGAGTATTAAGAAGATGATCTGACTTTTGCCAATCGGAAAAATCTTGCGGCATACAGTAGGTGCAACGCAGAGAACATCTATCTGTCAGCGAAACTCGTAAGTCCTTGTGCCTACGCCCATATGAATCGGTCAGAGTGCTCATGCGCAATTGATCCATTGGTCGCTTCCATCGGCGAAGACTTGATATTTCCAAATAGGCAATCGTGCTTTGACTTCATCAACAAGCTCAGAACATGCAAGAAAAGCTGAACCGCGGTGAACGGCCGAGACTGCAACCACAAAAGCGCTCTGCCCTATTTCGATAGCGCCATAGCGATGAGCAACTGCAACATTTCCTAACTCATATTTACCTGCGATCTCGGTAACGATTGTAAGTAGAACTTCTTGTGCAGAAGGATGAATTTCATATGTCAGCGAAATAACTTCTTTACCTTGATCAACATTTCGAACAACTCCCGAAAACGTAACGACAGCGCCAAAGGCATCAGAGGCGACAAGTGCTCCGTAGGAAGATGCGCTGATGGGTTCGTCACTGACGAGTGCTGTAATCATTCTTGTGCGTGATCAATTCCGTGTGTCTGATCTAAGACGTGGGCAGCTAGGCGTTCGATAACGAGCAAACCGTCACGAACTCCTCCTGGTGAACCCGGCAAATTGATGATGAGAGAAGTTCCATGCGTACCAACTAATCCGCGTGTGAGATCTGCCGTGGGAACCGAAACTCGCGAGTGCGCCCGTAGGGCTTCGCTAAAACCTGGAATAAGTTTCTCAATAAAAGGAGCCGTTGCCTCTGGAGTCACATCCAAAGCAGACACCCCCGTACCACCCGTTGTGACAATTAAATCAATCTCAGATTCCAGCGCGCGCGATATTTCAAGGGCAATGAGTGCAGCATCATCGACCACAATCACTACTCCAACTACCGAATAACCCAACGCCCTCAGGCCTTCAGCGAGATTTCTTCCGCTCAAATCTTCATAGACTCCAGCTGATGCACGGTTGCTTACGGTAATAACTTTTGCGCTATAGGTGTTCAATCTCGCACCCAATCCCCGCTGCGACCACCAGATTTTGTTTCAACTCGTACATCGCAAATTGATGCGGAGGGATCTAAAGCTTTAACCATGTCAATAACAGTCAAGCTTGCAACAGAGACTGCGGTGAGAGCTTCCATTTCAACACCTGTGCGATCTGCTGTCTTCACTGAAGCGCGTATGGAGACACCGGCATCAGTAATTTCTAATTCCACAACCACTGCATGCAAAGCGATGGGATGGCACAGAGGGATGAGATCTGGAGTACGTTTCGCCCCCAAAATTCCAGCAACACGTGCAGCTGCTAGGACATCACCTTTGGGAACCCCACCTTCACGCAAAAGCGCAACAACAGTGCTGGAGAGTTTCACACAACCAGAAGCTGTCGCGGTGCGAACGCTGATATCGCGATTGGTTACATCAACCATGCGGGCTTGGCCATTATCATCCAAATGAGTGAAAGTCGGATCTGTAGTCATGATTGCAATTGTACGTCAGGCAAGTGGGAGCCATTGCACTTGTGAACCAGAGACACAATCCCCGCTAGGAGCTACTGCAAATCCCGTTGCGTGCGCTAATCCGCGCAACATCGCAGAACCCAGATGTTCACCTTCATTGAAACGCCCTTCACTAATCGTCCCAAGGACCAATCGTGTGAAATCCTCTCGCGCCTTAATCTCCTTGGTGGTGATTACATTCTCCAATTCCCTCAAAGGTCGACCCAAGAGAGCATCAATCACAGGTTGCCCAAGGCTCATTAAGCCGACAATTGCCGATTGCGGATTTCCTGGAAGTCCAAGAAGTGCTACAGAATCAATATTTGCTAACAACATTGGATGCCCTGGTCTGACTTTAACCCGATCAACAATAAGTTCGCCGCCAAGTTGTTCTAGCGCACTATGCAAATGATCGCGTGGACCATCTGCTGTGCCGCCCGTCGTCACAATGATGTCGGCGCGAGTGCGCGCGAGTGCAATTGCGTCCACTACTAACGAAAGCTCATCGGCAGCATAACTCATCGCTACAACTTCTGCGCCCATTCGTGCAAGCCACATCGGCAATTGTGGGCCAAGGGCATCGCGTACTAAGCCATCGGCAGGAATTCCCGCTAGTTGAATTTCATCGCCCAACAGAATTATTTCAACTTTAGGCTTACATGTAATTTCTAATTGATCCCAACCAGTTGATGCAAGTAATCCAATCCATGCTGGAGTCAGAACCGTTCCTGCATGTGCAATAACTTGACCTTTGCGGCACTCCAACCCAGCTGGGCGAATCTCACCACCTTCATGAACGATAGCGTTAAGAGTTGTATCGACAACATCGGCTAACTCCCAACGAACAACGCCAAAAGTTCCTCCTGGAATTACCGCACCGGTTGCAATTCGAACTGCGGTACCACTTTCCAGTACTTGGCTCATAGGGGCGCCCGCTTTCACATCGCCAACAATTTCCCATGGTCCAATACCGGAAACTGCATACCCATCCATTGCTGATGTCTCATAAGTTGGTAGATCCACCAGTGCCAGAATATCCGCAGCAAGAGTGCGATCGGCACATTCGGATAGCCTCACAACCTCTGACGGCAATCGAGTAACGCTCTTACTGGCCGCAATACGAGCAAGACCCCACTGTGCTTCGCGCAAGGTACTCATGAATTCTCACTTTCATTACAGGGAGGTTTGTGCGGATCTGTATCGGCTACGGCTTTAATCAAATCCTCGCGCGTATCAATATCTAAGAGTAAACGAGAGTCATCTGCATGTAGTGAAACTTCCTTCACCTTTAGTTCAACAAGCACGCTGCGCATGGATCGACCTATCAATAGCTCTTTGGTTCCTAGAACTCTCAACAGTGAGGACACTCGATAAACGCCAGAAAACGGCTGTTGAAAACCTTCGCCATCGACGGCGAGGACTGCCTCTACCTCATTGGATAGACCTGACAAAAGAAGTGGAACTAAGCCTGTCGAGTAGGGCATATCTGTTGCCAAAACTGCCACATACTCTGTTTCAATAAGAGGTAAGCCAGCAGCAATACCGGCAACAGGGCCTCCTCCAGGCGGATCTTCTTTAATCATTTGAATCGTGGAAGGGAATTCATCGCGGTCGGGCCCAACAATAACTACGGCAACGTCGGCCGGAAGAGATGAAATCAGAAAATCAATCAGTGCCTTTCCGTTGAAGATGGCTTCTGATTTATCTGACCCAAATCTCTTACTCGTGCCACCTGTAAGTATGAGCGCACTCCACAATTTATCCATTGCGCACATATTCATCCAACAATTGTGCTTGTAAGTCGTGCGCGCCTATGGGAGTTAACTCAGGTCCAGCATAAACAAGTGGAGGGATAGAAATCGTAGTACTCCTTCGGACGTCATCGACTATTGGAACAGTATCAATACTTAATGCGTTCCCACCCTGGACGAGGTTTGCGATTTCCACTTGTTCCCTCGTTATTACGAGTGCGATATATCAATGATGGGCGAAATAGATATCCAACTGGTGCACTCAGGGCGTGAACTAGACGCGTGAAAGGCCAAATAATGAACAGTGCCATCGCGAGAGCAGCATGAATTCTGAATGCAAGAGGGGTGCTCTGCATAAGAGCGCCATCTGGACGTAGTAACAATATCGAGCGCACCCAAGGTGCCACTGTCTCACGGTAATTATGCTCTTCTCCAATTACACCCGCACTTGAAAGTGTTGCACTGCATCCGGCAAAAAGTGTTGCTACTAGGAACACATACATTGTCTTGTCGTTCTTCGTAGTTGAAGCAAAAACCGTAGCAGTTGTTCGCCGACGATAAATGAGTAGGAAGATTCCAGTCACAGTTGCAATACCTGCAAGTCCGCCCATCGATACCGCACCAAAATGATATGCCTCTTGGCTCAATCCAATCAACTCTGTGAAAGACTGTGGAACTAATAAACCAACAATATGCCCACCGATTACAGCAAAAAGGCCAAGGTGAAACATGGGGCCAGCGAAACTTAAAAGTTTTCCTTCGTATATTTGCGAAGACCGTGTGGTCCAGCTGAATTTGTCGTAGCGATATCTCCATACTAGACCGATAGCAAATGAACAGATTGCCAGGTACGGCAAGACAGACCAAAGTAAAATGCTAGATGAAGTCATGAACGTGCTCCTTGTAAAATATCGGAACCATGCGATGAGAAAGGTTCTATAGCAATCGTCACGGCGCCACTTAAACCGACAAATTCTTGAGGCGGACCAGTAATTGCCAGATCACGTGCCCGTTTTTCAATTTCCGGAGTCATGCGTGGCAACGTTGCAACCACTGCGTCCAAGACGAATGCATAATACGAATTCGCACTATGCAATGAATCTCTGAGCAGTTCAATTGGCGCACGATGTTCTCCTAGGAGAAGACTTCCCTCATCCGGATTCTTCAAAGCGGCGAATTCAAGCACTACCGCCAGATGATCAGGGAGTTCTTCATCGGTAATTGTTACACCGCAACGTTTGTAAATTTCCTTGAAATAAACAAGAGCCATTCCACGATTTCGAGTATCGCCATGAGTCCACGATGTGAGGAATACTGAGCACCTGCGACGCATATCGAAAATCTCTACGTAATGCTTCTGGATGTCTTCGAGTGTTAAGTATGCCGTGGCGTTAAAGAACGCTTTGAACGGTTCTGCCAGCGCTGGCTCGATGTGATTAGCCAAAGCAATCATTTCATCCCGCGCCTCAACGTACTTTTGATCGGGATAAACCAGCAAGGATGAAGCGATAATTCGAGCGATAGCGATGCTCATTTGGTCTGCCGATTTCTCATAATGTGGAAGTTTTCAATGGTAACTGGGACCGGATTTCCAGAGGCCTGTCCAAAAGGCCCTCCAAATTTCTCTCCCGTATCAACTCCATCTAATGAGCAACCCATATTCTCAAGTTCTCTAGCTTGCTCTGAGTGGGCAGCAGGAATGACATATCTATCTTCATACTTGGCAATGGCCAGGAGTCTGTACATCTCGTAAATGGATTCCTGCGTCATGCCGACTGCTTCTGGAATTTCCGGCCGTGGTTCGCGACCAAGATTTATGTCTCGCATATACGAGCGCATCGCCGAAAGCTTGCGCAAGGTTCCTTCTACAACTTCAATATCACCCGCGGAGAAAAGCTCAGCCAAATATGCAAGTGGTACGCGTAATGCGTTGATCGCACCAAAAAGATTACCGACTTCTTCTCCGTCATGACCAGTTTCTGTTAAGACATCAACAATCGGAGAAAGTGGTGGTACATACCAGACCATAGGCAAGGTGCGGTACTCTGGGTGCAGCGGCAAGGCCACCTTCCACTCCACGGCCATTTTGTAGACCGGGCTGGCAGCAGCTAAAACTTCTGGGTCATTAGGGTCCAGAAGTAAGTCAAGTTGGGCTTGATACAAAGCCTTCTCATCTTCAATAGATGCAGCTTCTAGAACTTTATCTGCGTCATAAAGGAAGAGGCCAAGGTAACGAAGGCGACCAACGCAAGTCTCAGAACAAACTGTTGGCAATCCGATTTCGAGACGTGGGTAACACATGGTGCATTTTTCAGCTTTGCCAGTTTTATGATTGAAATAAATCTTTTTGTACGGGCAAGCAGAAACACACATGCGCCACCCGCGGCACTGTTGCTGGTCGACAAGGACGATGCCATCTTCAGCGCGCTTATACATTGCACC
>JBEAVJ010000135.1:0-2740 GCA_041160995.1 Actinomycetota bacterium
CACAGCGATGGATATCTCAATCTGCTTCGCTGATTTCCCAACAGAGGCGATCGGTGACACAACAAAGGCGTACCGTCAGCTCGGTATCGGATACGCAAATCTAGGTGCACTTCTTATGGCATCAGGTCTTGCATACGATTCCGAAGGTGGACGCGCTCTCGCTGGTGCGATCACATCATTGATGTCAGGTATTACCTACAAGCGTTCAGCAGAGCTTGCTGGAATCGTCGGACCATACGCAGGCTTTGCACAAAACGCTAAGCCACATGCACGTGTAATGCGCAAGCATGCATCTGCATCATCATCTGCAAAGTCAGAGACAACTCTTGACCGCGATGTATGGACAGAGGCGAACAAGGCGTGGGATGACCGCGATGTATGGACAGAGGCGAACAAGGCGTGGGATGCATGTCTTGCAACAGGAGATAAGAATGGATGGCGCAACGCGCAGATCTCAGTTCTAGCTCCAACAGGAACAATCGGTTTGATGATGGATTGCGATACAACTGGTATCGAGCCTGACTTCTCATTGGTTGGTGAAGTTCAAGAAGCTTGTCGGTGGCGGATCTATGCAGATCGTTAACCAGACAGTCCCAGCAGCACTTACAAAGCTTGGATACGCACAAGAGACAATCGAAGCGATCGTTGAGTTCATCGCAGCAAATGGACATGTTATTGATGCACCAGGCCTCAAGCTTGAGCACTACGACGTATTTGACTGTGCGCTAGGTGCACGTTCAATCGCTCCAATGGGTCACGTACGCATGATGGCTGCCTGCCAGCCATTCCTTTCAGGTGCGATCTCAAAGACAGTTAACCTCCCAGAGGATGCAACTGTTGAAGAGGTTGAAGATGTGTACTTCCAGGGATGGAAGCTAGGACTGAAGGCGCTCGCGGTTTACCGTGACAACTGCAAGGTTGGTCAGCCTTTGTCTGATGGAAAGGCGAAGAAGAAGGAGGCAGTTGTCGAAGAGACAATCGCAACTCCAGTTCGTAAGCGTCTTCCAAAGGCACGTCCTGCAACAACAACATCATTCTCAGTCGGTGGCGCAGAGGGTTACATGACCGCTGGTGCATATGCAGATGGAGCGCTCGGTGAAGTGTTCTTGAAGCTAGGCAAGCAGGGTTCAACCCTTGCAGGTGTAATGGATGCCTTCTCAATCGCAGTATCTATCGGACTTCAGTACGGAGTTCCACTAGAGACATTTGTAGAGAAGTTCACAAACTTGCGCTTCGAGCCAGCTGGTATGACAGATGATCAAGATATTCGCATGGCACAGTCAATGATGGATTACATCTTCCGTCGCCTTGCACTTGATTACCTACCATTTGAACAACGTTCAGCGATGGGTCTCTACACAGCAGCAGAGCGTGCAGCAGCGCTCGACAATGGTGGCGAGTACACCGAGATCGCAAAGGAAACCGATACCCCAAAAGCACCAGTGACTCCGGTTGCTGTGGCGGCTCCTGTAGCTGCTCCAGCTAAATCAGTAGAGGTAAAGATTGAGGCTGCACCAGTTGCACAAACAATCGGATCTTCATCTGACCTACTTGAGTCAATGGGAATCAAATCTGATGCACCACTATGTATGACATGTGGAGTAAAGATGAGAATGTCAGGAGCATGCTTTGTATGCGAAGGTTGTGGAAACACATCTGGTTGCAGCTAAAAATTACTTAGAGTAAGAAAAAGCCCTTCTGTTTGGTCAGAGGGGCTTTTTCCTTGCCGGGTCAATGTTTTCCAAAAAATCCTGTGCTACATTTATGGCATTCGAGGTCAACCCATTTCCTACCAAGGGGAGAGGTTGGCCTCGATTTGCTTCACATCGAATTTGATAAATCTCAGTCTTGTCTTTGATGTAATTCATGAATTCTGAGCCATCACCATTTATGTGTCGGCGCACGATCCAAGCCACATAATCTGCAGCCGCAAATCCCACATCTTCATGATCGTCATGGAAAGTTAACTCAACTTCCGCAAAAGAAGAGTTGATCCTTGTTAAGTAAGCCAGAACCGTTGAATCAAGAATATTGAGGTTTCGATACTTGCGTGGAAGATAATCTCGGCTATCCATTTTAAATCTTGTAATACCAAGTAGTTTCAAATGCTCAAACAATTTGAACATCGCCTGACGCCTTGACTCTTCAACATGAACTGCCGATAGTGGAACAACGCTACAGATAGCCATGAAATTGAGGGTCGAGATCCAATCTCCAAAAGCGTGAAGTGTCCGATGTTTCTTTTGACTTGAATGTTTAGAGGCCTTAAACCCCAGGTTCAAATCTCTCTCAAGTAAACTTTTCGTGGCTTCAGAATTCTCATCCAGGAGGATTACCGCTGAAAGAACGTAGTATCCAATTTCTCGCTCAGACATATCGACTGATTCATCAATGAAAGCTGGATAACTCTCGAATTCATAAAAATCAGGCACAGAGCGAACTTTTATTATTGGGTGCGACAAATCTAAAAAGTTTTCAACAGGAAAGTCACGCAAGTGAGGGGTAGCACATGCGTAAACAATTCTTCTCAGGAAAAGCCCAGTTGCTTTCCAGTAAATCTACATACCCCCAGGGGTATGTTGTGTTCATAAGGAGAAGGTAAGCAAATCGCTTAGCCTCATACCTTAAGAAAAGCAGGTCAGATCATGAGAGCAAAGAAATTCACAGCAGCAGTAGTTCTAGCGGCAATTGCGGCGGTTGGCTTTGCCCCATTAGCAAATGCGGCGACTCGACCAACAGC
>JBEAVJ010000136.1:0-2965 GCA_041160995.1 Actinomycetota bacterium
ACGTGTAGCAATTATTAGATCTCTTGCGGTTAGTCCGAGATTGTTATTGCTCGATGAGGTCACATCAGCGCTAGATCCTGTTTTGGTTAATGAGGTTCTCAGTGCGGTACGTGATCTAAAGAGCGATGGAATGACGATGGTCTTAGCAACCCATGAAATGGGCTTTGCTACACAGGTTGCAGATGAGGTTTGCTTCTTGGAATCAGGCAACATTGTCGAACGTGGCACCGCCGAACAGGTATTGCATAATCCTCAGAATCCAAAGACCCAAGAGTTCCTAAAGCGCGTTCATCAAGCTGGTCGGCTGTAGCATCGGCATATGAGCGCATTTAATCAACGAATTCAGCCACTTCGCGAGCTTATGAAAGCGAAAGGCCTTGATGCCTTTGTTGTGCGCCGTAATCCAAATCTTGCCTGGGCTATCGCTGGAAGAGCACACGTTCCTACAACTATTGATATGGCTTGCTTTGATTTGATAATTACTCAAGAGTCGGCGACTGCAATTACTAATGTTGTGGAAGCTCCACGTTTAATCGCGGAAGAGTTGCCGAGCGAGGTAACTGTCCAAACAATTAAATGGTCTGAAGGAAGAGATCCACTTCTTCCAACTGGATCAAAGGTTGGCAGCGATCAACTTGGTGGCGATCGAGTTGAGCTTGGTGTTGATGTTGAAATGATTCGCGCTTCATTAATTGAATCCGATCTTGCGCGATTCAAAGAAATCTGTGTGGATGCAGCGGTTGCATTAGGAAATGCAATGAAGCAGGTCGAAAGTACAGATCGCGAAATTGATGTCGCAGGCTTAATTACACACTCTCTTTGGCAAGCAGATCTTGCTCCCAACTGATGCGGCTGTGGGCAATCGAGTCTCAGCGTCGATCTGCGCAAAGAGAAAAGGTCTCATTGCATCGGTGACTCGCATTGTTACCTTTGGTGAAGTAACTGATCAGATGGTTTCTGATTACACAGCTATCTATAAAGTTGAAGCAGCTTTGTTAGATGCGACCATTGTTGGTAAACCATTTTCCGATCCAATCAACGCAGCTATCGCTGCATACCCAGCCAACGGCTTTGATGCCGATGAGTGGACCAAGCACCATCAAGGCGGCCCAACAGGTTTCCTCCCTCGCGATTGGCCAGCTAATCAGGGCAGCGCACGCTTGATTGCCAACAATCAGCCGATCGCCTGGAACCCAACGGGCAAGGGGTGGAAGGCGGAGGACACCATCGTGGCTACCGATTCAGGCGTAAAAATGCTCTCCAACGACCCAGATTGGCCCGCTTTTGAGGTCAATGGTCGGACCAGAGCCTTTCTTCTCCAGAAATAACCAGCATCACAGTCTTATAACAACGCGTAAAAATGCCCTTTCAGCATTGACTCGCATCTAATCCAGTGGCACGCTCTGCCAAGAGGTCTTACCACTGGAGGTTTAATGAGCACCGTTGCTCTCGTCGCACTAGCGCGTCCCACCTTTGACCTGACCTGCGCCCAAGCCAACTTTGATTCCGCTCGCGCTTTGCTTACCGAGCTAGGAGCAACGGTTGTAGGCCCAACAGATCTAGTAATGACCGTTGAAGATGTAGCAGCGGTAACACTTCCAGATGCTGATCTTCATATTTTGTTTATGGCTTCATTTTCAGATGCATCACCAGCGGTTGAACTCCTTGGAAAAGTAAAGGGACCAGTTCTTGGATGGTCAATGCGCGAACCTGGTGAGGTTGGGGAGCGGTTGAAGTTGAATTCAATGTGCGGTGTAAATCTTGCAGCGCATGCGTTGATGAATGTTGGTCAATCAATTCGCCACATCCATGGCAACGCTGATGAACCACAAGTTCGCGCAGCAATTAAAGATGCGCTCGCAGGAAAGTTACCTGAAGCATCAACTCCTAAAAATGTAACTGGTGAACTTGGTTCCGAGGCAGATGCACAAAAAGCCTTTGATTGGATGAAGGGTAAGAAGATTGGTGCAGTTGGAGATGCGCCAATTGGTTTCACACCATGCGTTTACGATGCACAGCAAATTCGCTCACTCTTTGGTTTAGATATTCGTCAGATCACAATCGATGATGCCTTTGGAAAAATCTCAGAGGTTAAAGAAGAGGCACGTGAATTAGCGTATGCAGGTGCACTTGCTGCACAACCATCGCTTGCTTCAGTTAACGTTGATGAAGCAAAGAAAGTTTATGGCGTAGAGGTTGCGCTAGATAAGTGGCGTGAAGATGAGCTACTTGATGCCATTGCAATTCGCTGCTGGCCGGAATTCCCAACTGAGATGGGCGCATGCATTTGTTCTTCACTTGGACGCCTTGCAGACCGTGGCACAGTAACTACCTGCGAACGGGATGTTTTAGGCGCAGTAACAATGATGATGTGCGAAGCACTTGGATCAGATGAAAACTACTTGGTAGATATCGTCGACCTTGATGCTTCACAAGGTTTAGTGCGTTTGTGGCACTGCGGATCTGCAGCAACAAAGCTTGCAGCTGATCCAAAGAACGCAACGCAAACTACTCACTGCAATCGCAAACTAGGCGTTGCAGGTAACTTTCCGCTCAAGACCGGACCAGTAACGCTGTTCCGCATTGATCGGGATGTAGATCCGAGCAATAGCACGGGTTTACGCATGGTTGTGAGCCGAGGGGAATCAATCCCAGCTCCCAATCACTTCCAAGGCAATACAGCAACGGTTATCACTCAACCTGATGCCGCTGCGTTAGTGAATGGAATAGTCACTGGTGGATACCCGCACCACTTGGTCATCTCGTGGATCGATGTGCGACCAGGTATTCGTCAAATGGCAAAGATGTTAGGGATACCCCTCACAGAATGGTAAACAACAACAAACCCTCTAAAGCAAGGATAAAAATGAAAACTAAAGGACACAAAGCCTTTGCTTCACTCCGTGCTGGTGTAGTTGCAACAGTTGCTGCGGCACTTGTTATCACTCCACTTGCAGTTGCTAAC
>JBEAVJ010000033.1:0-6383 GCA_041160995.1 Actinomycetota bacterium
TGGGTGGTACGCCGCATGGCTGCACGTCGTCCAGGTCGTGCATGGGATGCGATTCGCCAAGATGATGATGTTGCCCAGTTGATGGGAATTAACACACGTAAGTACAAGGTATGGGCCTTCGTACTCGGTGCAGCTGTTGCTGGTGTCGGTGGAGTTATCTACGCATCACAGATCATGTCGATCGTGCCTGATCAATTTAACCTCAATATCTCTATCTTGATTCTTGCCTGCGTAGTATTCGGCGGAATTGGAAATGTTTGGGGCGTAATTCTGGGAGCGGTGCTTTTGGCCTTTACTCCAGAACGTATTCGTTTCTTAAGTCAGCCACGTATCTTGGTTTTTGGTATCGCACTTGTTGTGATGATGAACCTTCGCCCAGATGGAATCTTGCCTAAGAAGAAGCGTGAACACTTTGATCCCAACTGGGACAAGGTTGAAGAATCAGGGGAAGGGGCGATCAAGTAATGAGCGAGAATGTTCTCGAGTTGAAGAACCTCACCATGAAATTTGGTGGCGTTACTGCTCTTAATGAAGTCAACCTTGTTGTAAAGAAGGGTGAGATCCTTGCCCTCATCGGTCCAAATGGTGCAGGTAAGACAACGGTATTCAATGTAATCACCGGTGTTTACAAGCCAACATCTGGTGATGTAGTTTTCCAAGGTAAATCTATTCTTGGAATGAAGCGTCACAAGATCACCAAGATTGGAATCGCACGCACATTCCAGAACATTCGCTTATTTGGTGAATCTACGGCACTAGAAAATGTAGTAACTGGTGCAGATGTTCACTCAAAGACCGGCGTCGTTGGTTCTATCTTTGGAACTCCACGTTCTCGCCGTGAAGAGAAAGCAAATCTTGAGCGATCACTAGAACTCTTAGAGTTCATCGGAATCAAGAAGCGCGCTGGCCAGCTTGGAAAGAACCTTCCATATGGTGATCAGCGTCGTTTGGAGATTGCACGAGCACTTGCTACCAATCCAAAGCTATTGCTTTTGGATGAGCCAGCTGCGGGATTTAACCCTGCTGAAAAGGTTGCTCTTGCAGAGACAATCAAGAAGATTCGGGATGCGGGATACACCATCTTGTTGATCGAGCACGATATGTCACTCATCATGGGTGTCTCGGATCGAGTCGTAGTTCTAGATTTCGGTACCAAGATCGCTGATGGAACAACAACAGAGGTTCAAAATGATCCACGCGTTATTGAAGCGTATTTAGGAGCACCAGCTGATGCGTCTTGAAATTAAGGACTTACATGTCCACTACGGAAAGATTGAAGCAATCAAGGGTGTTTCCATCGTTGTTAACGAGGGCGAGATTGTCACTTTAATTGGCGCAAACGGTGCTGGTAAGACGACGATGCTCAAGACAATCTCTGGTCTGCGTCCAGTAACCAGCGGTGAGATTCTTTTCAATGGTGAAGATATTTCAAAGATGCCGGCTCACAAGCGTGCCGATCTTGGACTTTCACAAGCACCTGAAGGCCGTGGAATCTTTGTTGGTATGAGCGTTTTGGAAAACCTTGAAATGGGTAAGTACAACCGCAAGGATCGCAAAAAGGAGATGGCAGAGGATCTAGAAAAGGTTTATCACCTTTTCCCACGCCTCAAGGAGCGCGCATTCCAAGCTGGTGGAACTTTGTCAGGTGGAGAGCAGCAGATGCTTGCAATCGGTCGTGCATTGATGTCACGCCCAAAGGTTCTTCTTCTCGATGAGCCTTCAATGGGCCTTGCTCCTTTGATGATTCAAAATATCTTCAACATCATCACTGAGATCAACAAGACAGGTGTAACGATTCTTCTCGTTGAACAAAATGCACAACAAGCGCTACAACGCGCTCACCGTGCATATGTTCTTGAGGTTGGAAATGTTGTTAAGGAAGCGAAGGCTTCAGATCTTCTTAATGATCCAGCGGTACGTGCTGCATACCTTGGAACAGGTGCGCACTAACCTCTATCGGCAAGAATCATGCAGGTGATACGGGCAGTGCAGGTGCGCTGTCCGTTTTCATTTGTGATCACAATATCCCAGCAGCAGAGAGTCTTTCCGATTGATACCGCAGTCGCGACGCCAGTAACAACTCCAGTTGCAGTTGCCTTGTGATGGGTTGCATTGATATCGATTCCGACAATCTTTCGATCTGCACCGGCGTTGAGTTGAGTTCCGATTGAACCAAGGCTTTCAGCTAGAACAACATTAGCTCCACCATGCAAGATACCCATCGGCTGTGTATTTCCCTCAACCGGCATCGTGCCTACAAGTCTCGTTAGTGAAGCCTCTGTGATCTCAATGCCCATTTTCTTATCGAGGGCACCACTGCCACGCGCCTTAATTATTGATAGATAATCCGGTTCAGTC
The DNA here is from genome assembly GCA_041160995.1 of Actinomycetota bacterium. Taxonomy (GTDB): domain Bacteria; phylum Actinomycetota; class Actinomycetes; order Nanopelagicales; family Nanopelagicaceae; genus Planktophila. Next base: position 2,359 of record JBEAVJ010000033.1, read on the forward strand.
ATGCGCAGAGTCTAACTGGCACCCTACGATGCATCCATGACCAAACGCCTATTACTTATCGATGGGCATTCAATGGCGTATAGGGCATTTTTCGCTTTGCCGGCCGATAACTTCACGACAGCTCAGGGACAGCACACCAATGCTATTTATGGCTTTGCGACGATGTTGCTTTCCTTGTTAAGTAGCGAAAAACCCACCCATGTCGCTGTGGCCTTTGATGTCTCGCGCAAAACCTTTAGGTCTGAAATCTTCCCTGAGTACAAAGCAAATCGCTCAAAAACTCCCGATGAGTTTCGTTCACAGATGTCTTACCTGCATGAACTTGTCACCGCATTTGGCATCACCTCCTTCGAGGTAGAGGGCTTTGAGGCCGATGACATCATTGCAACAATTGCAAAGCAGGCAGAGCGCGAAGGCGCTGAGGTTCTTATATGTACCGGTGACCGTGATTCATTCCAATTAGTAAATGAGAAGACAACGGTTCTTTATCCAAAACGCGGTGTGAGCGATTTAGCGCGAATGACACCAGATGCAGTTCAAGAAAAGTATGGAATGTCTCCTGAGCAGTACCCTGATTTCGCAGCGTTGCGCGGAGATCCCAGTGACAATCTTCCATCTGTACCAGGTGTCGGTGAAAAAACCGCTGCCAAATGGGTGGTCGAATATGGATCGCTGCATGAGTTGATTGCCAATGTAGACAAGCTAGCCGGCAAGGTCGGACAATCGTTGCGCGATTCAATCAACGATGTAATTCGCAATCGTGAGCTCACTCAACTTGTTGCAAATGTTCCGCTCGAACTCAGTATCGATGCATTGGCATGGAGTGGCGTAGATGAAAACGAGACAAACCCGCTTTTTGAAAAGCTAGAGTTTAAGACGCTGAAAGATCGCATGAAGCCAATTCTGCTCAAGAGTGATTCAAAAACACCCGAACCAGCACTGGAGCTTTTTGCAACAGAGATCGCAGAAGGAGTCTTTACCCCAACTGAAGCCTCAGCAAAGATTGGTAAGCACTCTGGCGAAATCGCTCTTGCATATCAATTGATCGATGAAAAACTACATCGATATGCAGTCGCACTTTCACCAGAGGATGTCTTCCTTGTTCACTCTTCCGAAATGGGGGAGTGGTCTACACAATCTGAGGTTCCAAAGATTGCCCATGATGCAAAGAGCCTTGCACGTTTAAATGGCTTAACGGGGATTACCTTTGATACATCCCTTGCTGCCTACCTGGTTAATCCGGGGGTGCGCACACAAGAGCTCAAGGACATTCAGGAAAGATGGGGAGATGGTTCCGCCATCAACCAATTAACGCCAGAGCAAGAACTTCTCTCATCTGCTCGCGCACTCTTTGCTCTCAAAGAATCATTAACTCGAGAGCTTAAGGAACGTAATCTGTGGGAGCTGTACACATCAATGGAACTTCCTGTTGCCGATCTTTTGGCCCGTATGGAGTCAATTGGTATTGCGGTCAATAAGAAGGAGCTTGAAACCCTTGCAGCATTCTTTGAAGGAGAGGTCGCTCGCGAGACTAAGGCGGCGCATGACTCGGTAGGGCATGAGTTCAACGTTGCATCTCCAAAACAACTACAAGTGGTTCTCTTTGATGAGTTAAAGCTTCCCAAGACCAAGAAGATTAAAACTGGTTACACAACCGATGCCGAAAGCCTGGATTGGCTACATCAAAAGAGCGGTCACCCGGTTTTGACATCGCTGCTACGAATTCGGGAAACAAAGAAGCTGGGAACAACGGTTGAAGGATTAATCGCAGAGATCGCTAAAGATGGTCGCATCCATACCCATTTCCAACAAACAGTTGCGGCAACAGGTCGCCTTTCATCAACCGGTCCAAACCTTCAAAACATCCCAGTTCGTACCGAAGAGGGCAGAAAGATTCGTAACTGCTTTACTGTAGGAAAGGGTTATGTCGCATTACTCACCGCCGATTACAGCCAAATTGAAATGCGCATCATGGCTCATCTATCAAATGATGAAAAGCTATTAGCGGCCTTTGCTTCGGGCGAAGATTTGCATGCAACCGTTGCAGGTTTGGTCTTTGGAGTTAAGCCGTCAGAGGTAGATCCTGAAATGCGTCGCCAAATGAAGGCGATGTCATACGGCCTTGCATATGGCCTGTCTTCCTACGGACTTTCAGCACAATTGGATATAACTCCGCCTGCGGCGCAACAGTTGATGGATACCTACTTTGAACGCTTCGGCGGAATCCGCGATTATTTAAAAACAGTTGTCGAGGATGCACGCAAGGTTGGATATACCGAAACCATTATGGGACGTAGACGTTATTTGCCAGATTTAATGCATGACAACCGTCAACGTCGCGAAGTTGCAGAGCGCATGGCGCTCAACGCCCCAATTCAAGGATCTGCGGCGGACATCATTAAAGTTGCGATGCTCAATGTTCAGAATGCGATCAACGCACAAGGGTTGAAATCACGTTTACTACTTCAGATTCATGATGAGTTAATCCTCGAAGTTGTCGCTGGCGAAGAGGAGAAGATCAGCGATCTTGTAAAACGTGAAATGGGTGCTGCATATCCACTGAAAGCGCCACTAGATGTAAATGCTGGCCTGGGCCTTACCTGGCATGAGGCCGCGCACTAAATTACTTATCTTGGGTAGAGATATCTTTCATCGCTTGAAGATCTTCTTCCTCTGTTGGAACATCATTAGCTGCACTTAAACGTGCTCGACCAATGGTCAAAATGATTAATCCAATAAAGATCATTATCGGCAAAATCGCCAAACCAAGTTGTGGAGAGAAGGTTTCAGATACAACTCCACCTACCGCTGCGCCGATGGCCATGAAAGATCCTTCTACCGTCCAAATCCAACCAAGTGAGGATGTCTGTGAACCTTTTGGTCTAACCGCTTCCAACACTTCAAAGTAAAAGACTTTCTGCGCTCCACCGAGAAGACCGATACATGCACCAACGAGCGCCATGCTCCAGTCTGGATATGTAAAGGCAACAGGGATGCAGGCAACAAACCAGAAAAAGTACACAACCCTAAAGGCAGAAAGCGGAGCTAACTTTTTCGAGACTAATCCGCCAAGTAATCCGCCTACTACTGTGGCTGCACCAAAGGAGGCAAAGATCCAAGCAACTCGGTGCTGAACACCTTCTTGTGTAGCAAAGGCAGGAACTGCAACGTTAAACACTCCAGAGCCAAAGCCAACGAAGCAGCCTTCAAGCATCAGTAATTGGATAGCTCGATCACGCCAGAGTTTTTGTTGATTCTTCAGTTTCTTTTCTGGAATCCAATCACGTGAGGCGGGAGTAAGTGAAAGTGCAACACCGCCGATGAACATCAGCGCCGCGGTTGTTCCCAAACCAAATCCTGGGTGCGAAGAAAGTGAAAGTGCGGTAATTACAACAGGTCCAATGACCGAAGTACTGCTCATCATTGAAGAATCAAAAGCGTACGCAGTTCGCAAATAGCTTTCCGGAACGATGTCCTTCCACAACGGGCGCACCGACAGGTTGATCGGGGGTGCGGTTACTCCAAGAATGAAAGCGGTAATCAAGATCGATTCACGGCTTTGCATCGTGTTGAGCAAAAGGATCAACGCTGAATACATCGGAACTAAAATTCGGATAGGCCACTTTTGACCAAATTTATCCATGACAGAGCCACGTAAACCGGCGGTCAAAGAGCCGGCAAGGGAGTTCAATCCAATGGCAAAACCTGCCACCGCTATCGAGCCGGTTTCCTGCTCCGCTTTGAAGAAGATTCCTAAACCGATCATTCCGTAGGCCAACCGGGCAGGAAAAGCGCTGATGCCGAGGCGAATTACCTGGGGGAAAGCGATTAGCTCTCGATATCGATTCATAACAGAGGCAAGTCTATCTTTCACGCTCATGAAAAGAAGTGGATTTGCCCATATGAGCGTGCAAACCGTACCCTTGCCCTTCAGCCGCGAAAGCGGGAACTACTACTTTCTATCCCTACGGAGCACAATTGTCTACACCACAAATTGCAGTAAATGACATCGGATCAGCTGAAGA
>JBEAVJ010000137.1:0-3036 GCA_041160995.1 Actinomycetota bacterium
GAGAATTCACGCTTAACCCAGTTAATAATCGATTGATCTAGCTCATCTCCGCCTACGCGAATTGATAGCGAGGTAACGATTCCACCGAGTGAAATAACAGCAACCTCAGTTGTTCCGCCACCGATATCTACAACCATGTTTCCAGTTGGCTCGTGAATTGGAAGACCAGCACCGATCGCAGCAGCCATTGGCTCTTCGATGATGTAAACCTTACGTGCGCCTGCTGCATAACCAGCATCCTTAACAGCGCGCTGTTCTACACCAGTAATACCTGATGGAACGCACACAACGATACGTGGCTTAGCCAAGTAACGACGACGGTGAACCTTTTGAATGAAGTAGCGCAACATACGCTCTGTTGTATCAAAGTCAGCGATAACACCATCCTTGAGCGGACGGATTGCAACGATGTTGCCAGGAGTACGGCCAATCATCTTCTTCGCTTCAATACCAACAGCCAGAATTCCACCAGTGTCTTGGTTAACAGCTACTACAGATGGCTCGTTCAAAACAATGCCACGTCCACGAACATAAACAAGCGTGTTCGCTGTGCCTAGGTCAACGGCCATATCGCGACCGATGAATGACATTCTGCTTCCTTGTGACATCTCTACTCCTTGTGCTTTTTTTCTTGGGGAATTAACTACTGTGGAAAGAAAATTTGGATTTCACGGGCGGCAGACTCTGGTGAGTCTGAACCATGAACTAGGTTCTGCATAACTTTGGTGCCTTGATCACGAGCAAGATCTCCGCGAATTGTTCCGGGAGCTGCAACAGTTGGATCTGTTGCACCAGCTAATGAACGGAACCCTTCGATAACACGATTTCCAGATGCAACGATCGCAACAATTGGACCTGACATCATGAACTCAACGAGCGGCTCATAAAATGGTTTTCCAACATGCTCTGCGTAATGCTTCTCAAGTAATGCGCTATCTGCTTGCAACATGCGCAATGCATCGATCGCATAACCCTTAGTTTCAATTCGGGAAATAACCTCGCCAACTAAACCGCGGCGTACGCCATCGGGTTTAACGAGGATAAGTGTTTTCTCTGTGCTCACCGCCCCAGTCTATTAGGGTTTTTTATCGGCTGCAGCCAGCAAGGCAGCCCGCGCGGCCTCACCCTTACGGCCCACAACGATGGCAGCCACCCAAAGACCAATCAAAACCACCCCAATAATGAAGAAGGATGGCTCAACAAATCCAAAAGCGATCATGGCGATTTGCATCAGTGAACCAAAAACAAAACCACCTGGGAAGCGTACGAGACCAGCTGCGACAAAAAGCAGGAAGGAAACGACGCATCCGTAAATAATCGCACTCTGAGATGCATCCTTCATCGCCAACAAAATTGCAAAGCCCATCGTCATGCTTTCAGCAATTAGAACTGATGCACCTAGAACCTTCATCGAGAGAACTTCTTTCTTAAATATGTACGAGCTTCACCAACTGTAACGACCGAACCTGTGACAAGAATTCCAACTGTGTCTTCACTGAGAGGTCGAACTGAATCAGCAACTGCTTTATCTAGAGCTGAGTTTAGATCTGAAACTTCAAAGACGCGATCTGGACCAAAGATTGATGATGCAATCTTTTCAAGATCAGCAGAAGCCATCGCTCGAGATGATGAGCTTTGTGTAACGATCACATGATCAACGATTGGCTCTAGTTCCTGAAAGATTCCTGTGGCATCTTTATCGCCAAAGACTCCAACGACTGCGATGATTTCATCAAAGTTAAACTCGTTCAAAAGTGTGTCAGCTAAAGCCTTTGCACCATGAGGATTATGCGCCGCATCAAGAATTACCGTTGGATCGCGATGCACAACTTCGCAGCGACCAGGTGAAGTCACTGCTGCAAAACCTGCTCGAACCGCATCAATATCAAGTGGTTGATCTCCAAAGAAAGCCTCAACTGCAACTAGTGCAGCTGCTGCGTTTGCCGCTTGGTGACGACCATGAAGAGGTAGGAAGATCTCATCGTAAGTGTCATGAATTCCTTGAATTGTTAGTAACTGTCCGCCAACTGCAACTGCGCGAGAGAGAACAGAGAACTCGACCCCTTCACGTACAACATCTGCGCCTACTTCGGCGGCCTTACGAATCAACTCTTTTGCCGCCTCTGGCTCCTGCTGTGCCAGTACAACAAAGCCGCCTTCTTTAATGATTCCAGCCTTAGTTGCTGCAATTTCATGCAGGGTATTGCCTAGGTACTCCATGTGATCAAAACCAATAGGCATGATCACGGAAACATCTGCATCAAACATCTGCATCTACAACATTGGTTGCATCCCATTCCCCGCCCATACCAACTTCGATAACACCTACATCTACAGGGTGTTCGGCAAAGGCTGCAAAAGCTAAAGCGGTGATGGCTTCAAAGAAAGAGATCGGATGTTCAAACTTTGTATCCATTAGATCCAAATACGCCGCGATGTCGTTGTAAGAAAAGATTAATTCCTTGGGATCAATTGGTTCGCAATTAATTGAAATACGTTCGCGATACGTTTCTAGGTGCGGACTTGTGAAACGACCTGTGCGTAAACCATGAGCGAACAACAATGCATCAACCATGCGAGATGTTGTTGTCTTGCCATTAGTTCCACCGATATGAATCGTTGGATATGTCAGTTGCGGTGAACCCAAGATATCTACAAGGGCAGCGATGCGTTCAGTGCTTGGAGCAATTCGTGTTTCTGGCCATCGAGCAAGTAATGCTTGTTCGATGGCGTCTACGCGCTCCTGATCATCTGGAGAAATCATCATGCTTGTGGCAATGCTGCAAGTGCTGCGGTGATTCGTTCAATGTCGGCGGTTGTCTTTTCTAGACGCTCACGAATTTCAACAACAACATTTTCTGGTGCTTTAGCCATGAAGCCCTGGTTGTTCAACTTCACCTCAGCTGTTTGCTTATCCTTTGTTGCAGTTGCCAAATCTTTTTCAAGACGTGCGCGCTCTGCAACAACATCGATCGAACCAGTTAAGTCGAACTCAATTGTTACTCCAGCGGCTTCACACTTTGCACTTGGCGTAAT
>JBEAVJ010000138.1:0-4150 GCA_041160995.1 Actinomycetota bacterium
GCTCAATCCAATAAGCAAATGCCATACACCTATGGCGATGCGCAGATTTACGAGAGCGAGATTGATTATTTAGTAGAGGTAGATGAGCCGCTACAAGAAAAGCCTGCCACTGAAATTACAGATATTCAGGCAGAGATTGGAAGTCGCATAGCGGCGCTGGTAGAGGACCATTCAACCTTGCAGTTAGGAATCGGTGGAGTTCCAGATGCTGTTTTGTTAGCGCTCAAAGAACGCAAAGGGTTACGTATCTGGACTGAAATGTTCTCCGACGGTGTTCTTGAACTTTCCAAGGCCGGAACCTTAGATGATGAGGTCTTGATTACCGCTTCATTTATCTTCGGTAGCCAAGAGTTGTATCAATGGTTGGATCTCAATAAAAAGGTTCGCATGCTCCGCACTGAGCGCACCAATGATCCAAGCCAGATTGCACGCCAAGCAAAGATGACATCCATCAATAGCGCCCTAGAAGTAGATCTCTTTGATCAAGCAAATGCCAGTCATGTGCGAGGAAAGATTTATAGCGGCTTTGGTGGATCAACAGATTTCATCGTGGGTGCGCTACATAGTCGTGGCGGGCAATCATTTGTGGCACTTCCTTCATGGCACCCTAAGGCAAATGTTTCTACGATCGTTCCTAGATTGCAGGCAAATGTCACCCACTTCCAGCATTCATATGTAGTTACTGAACAAGGGGTGGCGGCCTGCTTTGGTCATAGCCAAAATGATCAAGCACTCAACATCATTAAAAATGCTGCACACCCATCGGTACGCGAAGAGCTAACTGCAAAAGCTGCAGAGTTTGGTCTTATCTAGCCCACAGCATTAGTGGGGGTGCATCTTCATGCATGTTCTGAGCAATCCAGGTTGCTCCATCTAAGTTATCGCCATTAGATTGAACAATAACTGCGTTAGGTAACTTGGCATTAATCTCAAGTGCAATCTTGGTGGAATACGATGCATTACGTGCTGGCCCACCTTGAATAACAATTTCTGGAGAATCAGCTTTGGTTCCACCGCATCCGTACCAGGTGGCTACAACTGTTTGCGCAAGTAAATATGCGCCTTCATCAACAATTGCAGTTGCAGTTGAAACACCAGCATCGGCAGCTTCCAAGACCTTATGTGCAGTTCTAATTGCAAGGGTTGCCGCCTCTGCACTGTTTTTTACCGCTAGAGCATCAAAGGCTTGGCACTCTTGAGCAAAGTAATCAAGCATTTCTGAATCATCACCGCGACCTTGTCGAATTCCAAGTGCTTTTGTGATCGCTAACTTTCCAAGCCAAAATCCGCCACCTTCATCGCCGAAGGTACTGCCAAGCCCATCACGATGTGCAAACTTTCCATCTCGACCGCCGACAGATACAACGCCACCGCCGATAGATAACACAACACCATTGCGACCTTTTAACGCGCCAACAAAGCCGGCAAAACCATCATCTATGACTGCAACTTTGGTCGCACCAAAAAACTCTGTGCACAGCGCCCCAAAAGAATTCTGCTCGGCAACCTCTCCATTAAAGCCAGTGCATGAAAGGGTGACCACATCGGCTCGCATTGGAGTGAGGGATTCAAAAACCGATCTCAATGATTTCAATGGTGTTTCGCCAACAAGCTTGCCTCGATCGCTCACAACAAGAGAATCACCCTGTTTAATGCGGCATCCAGATTGCCCTAAATCTACTGCTAGCACTGCATCGGTCGCCATGAGGCAAAGGATACTTGAATAGATGTGGGAAGATAAGCACATGAGTTCATTTGGCGCGATTATGGCTTCAGAGATAGCTGAAACCCCAAAGGTATTTAAATCCATTCTCGATAATAAAGATGCGTTCGATGCCGTTAAAGATGTTTTGGTTCAGGAAAAGATTCAATCAGTGCTTATTTTGGCACGAGGAACATCTGACAACGCTGCGCACTACTTGAAGTATTTAATTGAGACTCAGATGATCAGAGCTTAAGTACGCAAACACCTTGGTCGTTGCAATTAGCCAAAGCGGCCAGTCACCTGATTTAGTGAAGTTTGCAACCGCTGCTCGACAGGCAAATGCCTATGTCATTGCAATGACAAATGATTCAAGTTCACCGTTGGCGACAATTGCGCACAACCACTTTCCTCTATTGGCAGGCCCAGAGCTTGCAGTTGCAGCCACAAAGTCTTACAACGCACAATTGTTAGTTTCATATCTTTTGGTTGCTGCTTGGACAGGCAAGCAGGTAAATGGCGAGCAGATCATTAGTGAAGCAACACGTTTAACTGGAACAACTCATCTCGTGTCAGAAGCTGTACAGGTAGCATCTCGTGACAAAGAGGTAGTAATACTGGGTCGTGGATTTGCTTATCCAAATGCTCGAGAAGCAGCGCTCAAAATTCAAGAAACCTGCAAAATCTCTGTTCAGGGGCTTTCAACCGCTGATTACCTCCATGGCCCAATCTCAGCGTTAACTCCCGAGACCCAAGTTTTCATTGTTGCACCATCACATATGCCAGCACCATCGATTACAGAAGCTACTGTGAAGATTCGCAAGACTAGCTCTCGAATCTTTTGGATTGGCAGTGGTGGAACACCCGAAGGTGATGACATCGTTTTAGCAGGATCTAACTGTGATGATGAAATCGCCTCAACAATTGTCGATGCCATTGTGTTACAGCGATTTGCTTTGGAGTTTGCTGTCGCATCAGGTTATGACCCTGATGCACCTGTTGGATTATCGAAAGTAACGCTGACTAACTAATTACAGTTACAGATTGTGTTGCGCTGTCATAGCTCAACAGATCTGCACGCATACCGACAGCAATACTTCCACGATCTCTTAAACCAAAAGCCTTTGCTGGTTGCGTCGCTGTCGCATGTACAGCTTGCTCAAGAGACAAACCGCAATGTTTGATCAGGTTTGAAAAGGCTTGCGAAATAGTAAGGGTACTTCCTGCAAGTTTTTGGTTTGATGTTAACCGTGCAACACCATCCTTAACCTCTACAGGCAAGGCCCCAATTGTGTAACTACCATCGCCCTTTCCAGCTGCAGCCATCGCATCAGAAACCATGATGATTCGGGGGCCGAGGGATGCAAACAACTCTTTCACCTTTTCAAATGAAAGGTGATGCCCATCGACAATGAGTTCGACAGTTAGTCGTGGATCGCCCATAACAAAGTTAGCAATGCTCCCAGCGGTGTTTTCCTTGTTCATAGCGTTGAGGAAGTGGGTAACAATTGAAGCACCGTTATCTGTAGCAGCAGCTGCATCCTGGAAATTTCCTTCAGTGTGGCCAATGGCAGCAAAGACTCCTACAGAGGCAAGATATTCGATCGCTTCTTGAGCACCTGTGAGCTCTGGAGCAATTGTGATCATCTTGATTGAACCCTGGCCAATTACAACTAACTCTTTAAGTTGTTCAACTGTTGGATCAATGAGCAGCGAAGGTTCGTGTGCTCCACAACGGGCATGAGAAAGATAAGGACCCTCCAGGTGGATACCAACAATTTCTCCACGATTGTAGAAAGGGATAAGTCTTTGGATCTGCGCCTTCAGATCTTCAATACTTTCAGAGACCAAGGATGCGACAAGTGAAGTGGTACCTGTCTTCTTATGTGCGTTAATTGCCGCAGTTATTGAGTCAGGAGAGATAGCCGAGAAGTAATGCCCGCCGCCACCATGACAGTGAATATCTACAAAACCTGGGATTAATACTCCATTAGTTGTTGTATCAGGGTTGCTATGAATGCCGGGGTTTACAGATGTGATGACTCCATCGGAGCTCTCGATCCAGGTATTTCCAAGCAAAGCGCCATCAACGATTGCGCTCGATGCCTGAATGATCACAACTGAAGTTTATCGCGTTATCACTTTCAAACGAAGGCTGTATGAGAGGATTACCTGTAATTCAAGGTAAATGGAGGAAATCATGGCCACAGTAAAGAAAGCCGCAGCAAAGAAGGCGGTTGCAAAGAAGAGTGCCGAGATCGAAACCCGTCAGGTAGGCATTGATTGGCGCTCCCTTTACTTGTACGCAGTTTGCTTGATTACTTTGTTAGTCGTCTTGTTTTCAACAGTTGCACTTATCAACGCAATTATGAATGCGGTTTTCCCAGATCCTGCCTACATTGATGTGTACGCCAAGCCAGAGAACGCCCCTTCAGCAGAGTTATTAGC
>JBEAVJ010000139.1:0-2642 GCA_041160995.1 Actinomycetota bacterium
GTTGATAAATTCATGCAAACCTGGAAGCCATACATGCAAACAGATGCGGTGAATTACCGCCCTGTTCCAACCGTAGGTGAGCGAAGCGACCTCATGGGCGACACCGATTTCTGGATCACTAGTTTGGATATTGTCACGCACTTGTTCCTGCCTACGCTCGCTCTTACCTTGATCGGCTTTGCTGGGTACATTCGATTTGCCCGTGGAACGCTGCTTGAAGTTCTCAATCAAGATTACATTCGTACCGCACGTGCCAAGGGGCTCACCGAGCGCACCGTGATTATGCGCCATGCTTTCCGTAACACAATGATTCCAATGGCAACAATCTTGGTTGCAGATTTTGCTGGAGTGATTGGTGGAGCCTTTATTACCGAAAGCGTTTTTGCCTGGTCTGGAATGGGTACTTTGGCACTTCAAGCTATTCGAACCCAAGATCTCAATCTATTGATGGGTGTTTTCTTTGTAACTGCAACGATGGCTGTGTTGGCTAACTTTGTTGCGGATTTGTTGTACTCAGCCTTAGACCCACGTATTCGAGTAGGAAGTGGTGCATAACAATGGCGCGCAAATCAAAAGCTAGCGTTGAATCAACTGAAGTCTTGAGTGGTGAAAATGCGATTCAAAACAAGGAGATCGAAGGCTTAAGCCAAGGTCAGATTGTTCGCAAGAGATTCTTCCGCCACCGCGCTGCAGTGGTTTCACTTGTAACAATTATTTCAATTGTTGTTCTTGCATTTTCAGCATTGGATTGGAAGCTATTTGGCGTCATTAAGGTTCCAGGTTGGTGGAAGTGGACACCTGAGGATCTTCCAGAGCTTCGCTTTGGAGATTGCCCAAATGACACCATCGGATGTCCAACAATCTCGCTTCGCCCTAAGTTTTTAGGTGGCGAAGGAATTGGATTAGGTACACACCCATTTGGTCAGGATGACATTGGTCGCGATTACTTCGCATTGGTAATGAAGGGAACTCAGCGTTCTCTTTCAGTGATGGTCGTTATCGGAAGCATTGCTGCAACACTTGGTGTTGTTGTTGGATCTATCGCTGGCTTCTATCGCGGTCGCATCGATGCAATCTTGATGCGCTTTGTAGATTTCATGATCACAATCCCAGTAATTATCATCGGATCAGTTGTTGGTTACCGTTATGGAAACCTAGGAGCTGTATTCCTTGCTGTACTACTTGGTTTGTTTGCTTGGACAGGTCTTTCACGCTTGGTCCGTGGAGAGTTCTTATCCCTTCGCGAACGTGAGTTTGTGGATGCAGCTCGCGTGGCCGGTGCAACCAATAAGCGCATTATCTTTAAGCACATCCTGCCCAACGCAGTTGGTGTCATTATCGTTTCAGTTACCCTGTTGCTCTCTGGTGCGATCTTGCTAGAAACCGCACTCAGCTACATTGGATTTGGAGTTGTTCCTCCAGATGTTTCATTGGGACTTCTGATCAGCCAGTACCAGGACTCATTTACAACACGTCCATGGCTCTTCTGGTACCCAGGTCTATTTATTATCTCAATCGCATTGAGTATTAACTTTATTGGTGATGGTTTGCGTGATGCATTTGATCCACGTCAACGCCGCCGCATCTCCAAGAAGGAGCGTCAGGATTCAGCTACCGCTAAGAAGTTAGCGCAGGCCAATGATTAATTCTCTAGATAAAAGCAGCTGTTGCCCCGAGCAACAGCATTGCTGCCAGGATGAACAAAGCTTTGTTGTCGCTAATGATCTCAAACTCGCTAGCGCTACCGGAGACAAAGTTCTTCTTTCTGATCTTGGCCATGTAGGCGCAGACTCCAGAGTCACTCTTAAGCGAGTCACCCACTCGTCGCGGATCATCCGCACCGGGGAGAAGGTCGGTCTTGTGCATTCTTCGACTGTGACGACCACTCGGAGCTGGAGCCGCCCAGGCGTAGTAACTCTCTCCTCTGATTTGAATGGACATGCTGTATTTGGTTTCGATCTCCTCAACCAGATCCCACGTAGCGGTGATCTCTTTGGTTGGGTTAATGATCTTGATGCCTTCATCGTAGATAAGAACGTAGGGCTTCAAAAAGAGCAGGTAGGAACCGAAAGCGCCTGCGCCACAGATGCCAACGGTCACGACAATGTCACCACCGTAGAAAATGCTTTGCATAATGAATCCGATAAAGAAGGCGATAAGAATCCAGCCACTGGCTATTGCGCTTCCGGGTCTGAACTTTTCACAATTCGTCATTCAGTAAGTTTCTCACAGATTAGGGTCAACCAAATGAGTAAGCCAGTCTTAGAGATCAAGGATTTTAATGTTGATTTCTGGGTAGATGGAGTCTGGTACCCAGCTGTTATTGGCATGAACCTCTCACTCGAGCCAGGAAAAGTAACTGCGATCGTTGGTGAATCTGGTTCAGGTAAGTCAACTACTGCACTTGGATTGATGTCCCTATTGGCATCAAATGCTCGCATGTCTGGATCTGTGAAAGTTAAAGATCAAGAGATGCTCAATGCAAAGTCAATTACCTTAAGAAAGTTCCGCGGTAAGGAAGTTGCATATATTTTCCAGGAGCCAATGACTGCGCTTAATCCAATTTACACAATTGGATTCCAGATCATGGAAACCCTACGTAACCACTTTGATATGGGTCCTAAAGAGGCTCATGCTCGCGC
>JBEAVJ010000034.1:0-6208 GCA_041160995.1 Actinomycetota bacterium
AACCTTTGCTGCAGAAGAGGTAATTGCTCGAGAAGCTGCGCGCGTTAATGCGATGCATGATCATGTAAAAGGTAATTTCACTGACAAGCTAGGTCATGCGCAAAGTTATAAAGCTAAAGATCCCCGCTTTCTACTGTGGGTGCATTGCGCCTTCACAGATTCATTTTTAAAGGCACATTTAGCACTTGGTTATCCGGTTGATAAAGGTGCAGATGCCTATGTTGCCGAATGGAGCAAGAGCGCGATTCCGCTTGGTTTAACCAACGCTCCGATGTCTGTCGCAGAGTTAGAGGCAACTCTGGATGATTTCAGAGCCAATGATTTGGCACATGGTGAGCGAACCGATGAAGTTGTTCGATTTATTTTAAATCCACCATTTGGGGGAGCGGGAAAGTTCTTTTACAAAGTTATTTCTAATGCCGCGATCGCAACGTTAGATCAGCGCGAATTAGATTTGCTGGGTTTGACTCCACGATCAAAGATGTGGCTTCGAATTTCTAGAATCAGCCTCGATATCTTCCTTGCAATTTTGGGACCAGAACCACCGGCGATGCAGGTTGCTCGCGAACGCATCGCTCGCTCATAAAGTGCCAGCACTCATTGTTTAATCGTTTCACAGTTAATTGGTGATACATGTAATACCTTGCAAAGAGGTACCCCTCAGTAAATCTCTTTAATAAAAATTTCAAAGTGACACTCTTTTCCTTGTAAGAACAGCAGTAACTCAAGGAGAGAAGGAGTTCACAATGAAAAAAAGTTTTTCCAATAAAACAAAGATGCTGGTTCTTTTGACCGCTATGTCTTTCTTGTTCGCCCAGGCAGTTCCTGCTAACGCAGCAAACAAAACTATTACCTGCTACAAGGGAACAATTGTTAAAAAGGTAACGGCGGCAAATCCAAAGTGCCCAACTGGTTATACAACAACTAAACCAAAGGTGACAGCAAAGCCTGCTGCAACTACAAAGCCTGTTGCTGGTGCAGCTGTTGCATTCTCCGGAACATATAAAGGAAAGCTTTCAATTGTGTGGGGCGATACATACCTACAAGTAACCGGAGTAAATGGAACTGGATCAGGAAATGTTCTGGGGCTTACAGATATGTCAGGAACAGCATCTGCCGCACCTGCAGGAATCTGCGACACCTTTGATGCAAAGGGTTCAATCGCCGGTGGCGGAAGTTCTCTCAATGTGACATTTGATTCAAGTGCTAAGGGTTGTGCTGAAGATGAGTCAGCCCCTACAACAATCAAAATCACCGGAACCGCAACCATCACAGGTGGCACCGGAAAGTACGCGGGAGCTACAGGAGTTTTGAAAGTAACTGGAACCTTCAGTGTTAAGGGTGGTTCTAAGGAAGATGCTGCATTCACCATGGATGTCAGCGGAAATATTAAAACTAAATAACAGCTGAACAACACACTAAGGAGATTCACGTGAAAAGATTGATTTCATCAATACTCGTCGCAGGTATGGCGGTATTAGGGCTAGCCGTAACTGGCGGTTCAGCGTATGCAGCACCAGCCGCAACCACCTTAATTATGTCGGGTGGTAACGGTGTTTATGATTTAGGCCCTGTTGTTATCAATGGAACAGCAAGTGCGGCAGGCACTGTTGAGTTCACAGTTAATGGAAAGGTTGTTGCAGGTTGTGAAGCTGTTGCAACAGCAACCGTTACTCCCTTTGTGGCCAAGTGTTCATGGGTTCCAGCAAAGTCTGGCGTCACTGTTATCACTGGCAAGTACACCCCTACAGATGCGGCAAATTTTGCAGCTGCGGGTTCAAATACCCTGAATGTAAACATCGGTGTACCTGTTCAAGGAATTGTTTCACCAATCCATATTTACGTAGATACAGTCCTTGCTAGCGGTACTTCAGGTCCACTTGCTCCACGTTTTGGCGTTAGCTGTGCAATCCAGAGTGAATACATCGTCGGGCAGGGAATTGTCTTCCGTGTGTATGCAAATAACGCAGATCATGGTGGAGTTGTCATGGATACAACAAACACCGCAAAGGCCTTCATTGAGGTAGCTGGCGTCAAAGATCCAATTCAGATGTCTTATGGAAATCACAGCGGAGCAGCGTTCTGGACTGGCGTTTTGCGTACAGGTACTAACCCAGGTCAATACAACACACTCGGCCTCATCAACTACAAGGTAACCATGGTGGCAAAAGATTCAACAACCATGAAAGTTCTATCAACAAAGCTTGTAGCGAAGATGGAAAACGGAAAGCGCGTTGTCGGTACTGATGGGCGCACAGTGTATGAGCGCGTTAGCTACTACCGCACAGTGAAGTTGTCAGTGCCACTTAAGGGTGCGGTCGGAACATGGAAATCAAACTTCATGCCTGCATCTCAATTAACACTGTTTGCACTTCCAAAGGCGTAAGCCACTTCTTTTAATACTCATTTAGATACATAGGAGAGAAAATGAAAAAGAGAACATTGGTAGTGCGCATAGCAGCTGCCTTCGGTCTAGTAGCTGCGATGGTTGTGCCGGCACAAGGTGCCGACACAGCCTCGACGCTGATCACCTTAACCGCACCATCCGATATTAAAGATGTTGCACCTTTGCCCTTTACAGCGGTGAAGTCAGCAGCATTCACAACACCAGAAAGCACAATCAATCTTGAGGTCACTCCTCAACAGGGATATGTAGGTAGTGCATTTTCAGTAATAGGTAAAGGTCTAAAGCCAAATACAGCTATGGATTTGGTGTGGTCAACCAGTGAAGGAACATGGATCACCGATATACAGCCCAACACCGTTAATTACATGGGAGTTAAGTATTCAAAGTTCTATGTGAATATGGCAAAGGTGACAACTGATGCAACAGGTGGATTTATCTTCAAGACAAAGGCTCCATCTGATTTTGGTGGGGTTCATGATATTTATGCTGTAGTTGATGGAGTTGCAGTTGCTCATGGTGGTTACCAAATGCTTCGCACCGTTTCAATCTCACCTACAAGTGGACCAATCGGTACACCAATCACAATTACATACACAGGAATGGGTGCCAGCCTTTACACAGCAGGTGGCTCAGTTCTGTATGACAACAAATACGCAGGTGCTATGCAAGCTTTGTGGACACGTGGCACAGGTAAGGCTGTAATTCGCGCATCTGGTGATGTTGGAAAGCATGTGATCTATGTTT
This sequence comes from Actinomycetota bacterium, assembly GCA_041160995.1. GTDB lineage: Bacteria > Actinomycetota > Actinomycetes > Nanopelagicales > Nanopelagicaceae > Planktophila. The sequence continues at coordinate 3,152 of JBEAVJ010000034.1, forward strand.
TAGATGGCATAGGAATTCCATATCTAAATATCATTCAATCACCAGTCCCATTTGCTAATGGTGGTACTCAGGTATTTACCGTGACCAAGGATGCTGGTGCTCCAGCACCGTACCTCGTGTACCCAGACAAGGTGACACCTACAGTTACACAGAAGACAACACTTTCAAATATCGGCCTAAATCCAAATACAAAAGCGGTTGCAACCCTTTCAAGAGATGAGGGACCAGTTCTTACTAAGGTAAAGCTGGATGTGAAAGGGATGTCTACAACAGGAACCCACACCATCGAGTGGGCAACTGTTGTGGGCAACCGCGTTAACTGCACAGGTACCTGCTGGGTATACAACTCAGTTCCCATGGGAAGTGTTGATGTAACTGGCGCAGATTTCTCTAAAGAGATTCAGATACCTGATCACCTTGGTGGTTGGCATGTTATTCAAGTAAAGAAGGCTGGCGTGATTGAAGCGCAGGTTCCCTTCTATGTGCAAGAAAGCATCATGCCGTACTACGACAGCAAGGGAAAACTCCTCAGCATGGGTATTGCAAAGGCTGATCCATCAGGTATGCCTGAAGCACGAAATGGCTCAGGTGTTCCAACTAATAAATTCAAAGCTGGCGAAGAGTTCACAATCGCAATTAAAGGTGTCGGCTGGACTCAGTTAGATAACACTCTGGCTGTTACATATGACAACTCATTTATCGGTTATGGATGTGGCTTTAATTCAAATGGATACATGGTTATTCACTTGAAGGCGACAGGAAAACCAGGAACACACATCATCGATCTATGGCCTTTGTTGTACACAAACCAGCCATCATTTGCGAACACTCCATATGGAATGCTTCCAATCTTGACCGCTGGTCGTGACTTCCCAGGTTTAGCACTTGGCTATCGACTTCCTTCAATCCACTTTGCGATAACTATCGTTAAGTAGTTTGTCGCGGGACAGGAACCCCGACTCTCATTTATTTGAGGGTTGGGGTTTTTCCATGTCTTGGCATCCACCAATTCCAACGTCCCAGCAGAACCATTGCACTAGGAAGAAGTAGGCCGCGAATGATCGTTGCATCAACGATCACACCGATTGCTAATCCGACACCTAGTTGTTGCAGACCAGCAAAGTGCCCAGTTGCCAATCCGGTGACGGCGGATATGAAGATGAGAGCAGCTACAGTAACCACGGTTCCAGAAGATCGCATACCTTCACGGATAGCCTCTTCATTGCTTGCACCACGATCGTGTGCTTCTCGGATGCGAGAGACGATGAATATTTCATAATCCATAGAAAGCCCAAAGAGAATGGCAAACAACAAGATCAAAACCCAGGCTTCGATTTGCTCAAGTTGATAAGTGCCAACTCCAAATTTGAAGACTACAACCAAGGCTGAGAAAGCAATGCCGATAGATATCAAATCAAGAATGATGGCTTTTGCTGAAAGAAGAATTGATTGAAAAGTTCTGACCAAGATAAGAAAAGTTATGAACAGAATTAGGATAACTACAAAAGGAAATGTCTTGGAAAGTGCGTTCAATAAGTCAACGCCTTGTGCCGGCGCTCCACCGAGATAGAAAAGTGCGCTATCTGGGAAACCTGAATTTGGTATGTACTCAACTCGTAACTGCTGTACAAGATCTACTGTTTCATCCGCACCGAGATCATGCTGACCGAAAACATAAAGCCGAATAAATCGACCGGTCGGATCTACATATGGCCATTGATCCCCGCTTGCCACGGTGAAGACTTCAGGGTTATCTGCGATCTTCTTGGCAAATTCAAACCGTAGATCTGTTACATCCTTTGCATTCCTCTCAACGCCAAGATCAATCACCAGCGTATGAGGCGTAATGACACCTATTCCAACCTTTGAAGTTACCGATTCCAGAGCTTGTGCAGACTCAAGGTCGGATGGAATTGCAGATAATGAGCTTGGAGTTACCTGCAACCACAATAAAGAGGAGAGCGAGATTCCAATCGCTGTCAGCGTGATTGCAAAGGTGGTTTTCGGCTTGGTAACTGCAATATTGGTCAAGAAATCAAAGTTGTTGTCAAGCAATCCCTTGAACCGCTTCGAAGAATCTCCGCCCAAATGCTTCAACAGAATCGGCTGCAATGAAGCCGCCGCTGCAATAGAAACTAGTGGAACAACCAAACAAGCTAACCCCAATGAACGAACAAATGGAATTGGTACTAAAACAAGAGTTGCTAACCCCAACGCCACTGTGAGTCCAGAAATTACCGCTGTGCGACCAGCTGTCTGCATGGTCTGTTCGATACGGTCGACGGTTAAATCTCTGTTGTGCCGGTATCGATGAACCATGATCAATGAGTAATCAATTGCCAGACCAAGGCCAATGAGTTCAACAATATTTGGAACATACAAAACCATCAGAAATTTCTGCGCCAGCAAATAGATGATGCCAAGAGAGGTCGTAATTGTGACAAAACCAAATATAAGTGGGATTAACACAGCCCAAGAAAAACCCAACGCCACGATGAGCAACATCAGAGCAAGTGCAATAGCGATCAATTGCCCCCGTTGTAGATCTGAAGCAAGGATCGGAACGACATCAGATTTGATGGCTGGGGGACCGGTGACTAAAGCCCCATCCAACCCGTTGATTTTCAACGCTGTTCTTAACGCCTCTGTGTACTGCGAAGCCTGGTTCAGATCAAGAGATGTTCCAATGTTTGCGTACAGAGTTCCGCCAAAAGCCTTCTCTTGAGTGATTTCAGAGCCAGGAATTACCGAAGCAGCGCGAGCAAGTGATGCTTTGAAATCATCGATCTGAGCTGCAGTGGCTTGTCTGTATTTGTATAAGACGGTGAAACTTCCTTCGGTGTTCTCAGAGAATCTCTCCTGCAACACCGCACTTGCCGCCGCCGATGCACTCCCTGGAATCTCTAAAGAGGTGGTTAATTGATCATCGAGATGAATCGCACCAAAAACTCCAGCGACACTGAGGCTCACCCAGATTGCAATCACCAGGCGCTGAGCCCTAAGAGAAAATTTTGCACACCTAGCAAGCATTTGTGAATTCTATTGTTTCAACCAATT
>JBEAVJ010000035.1:0-6203 GCA_041160995.1 Actinomycetota bacterium
GTTAATCGACTCCGCTGCAGAAGCAGAGGAGATATTGTCTCTTGATTTTGGTGGCTCAACCTTCCGTTTCGCTGCACCTTCTGGAAAGGAGTGGAAGGAAAGCGATATCGCAGGTAAGCGGGTAGCAACGGCATATCCAGGTCTTGTTGAACACAGCCTGAGCAAGTTAGGTATCTCAGCAAAGATCGTTCGTTTAGATGGTGCGGTTGAAAGCAGTGTGCGTTTGGGAGTAGCCGATCTGATCGCTGACGTTGTCAGTACAGGGAACACTCTTCGCCAAGCAGGTCTTTCTATCTTTGGAGATCCGATATTGACCAGCGAAGCGGTGTTGATTAAGAGAGTCGGCAGTTCAATTCCGCAAGGGTTAGAGGTTTTGATTCGTCGTTTGCAAGGAGTTGTGACGGCACGCCGTTATGTACTTTTGGATTACGATGTTTCAAAGGATTTGATTGAACAAGCATGTGCCATTACGCCAGGCTTGGAATCTCCTACGATCTCTCCATTGCAGCGCCAGGATTGGGTTGCGGTTCGAGCAATGGTTTTACGCAAAGATACAAATCGAGTTATGGATGAGTTATGGGCGATAGGTGCTCGTGGCATCCTCGTTACAGATATTCACGCCTGCCGGCTTTAGTTATAACCCAATCAAATCTGCAACTGATGCAAGAGATGGCTCTTTAATCTCGTAATCTGCAGCTGCTGCAACTATTGGCTTGGCATTAAACGCGATACTAACTCCGGCTAGTGCCATCATGTCTAGATCATTTGCACCATCACCAATTGCCACAGTGTCGGCTAGCTGGACCTGACAAGCTCCCGCGAACTCTCGAAGTGCAGTTGCTTTTCCCGCACGATCGACGATCTCTCCAACAACTTTCCCGGTGAGAACTCCCGCAACAACCTCTAAAGTATTAGCTCTGAAGAAATCGATGCCCAGCTCAGTAACAATGGGCTGCAAGATGTTGGTGAAGCCACCTGAAACGAGCGCAACACAATGCCCCTTCTCATGCAATAAGGAAACAAGTTCTGCCGCTCCATCGGTCAATGTAATTTCAGATCGGACCTCCTCAAAAACTGTATCCGGAAGCCCTGCTAGCAGCTTTACTCGTGCTTCTAAACTTTGTGCAAAATCCAACTCGCCCCTCATTGCGGCATCTGTTATCTGCTTAACCGCTTCCAAGACTCCAGCTTTAGCAGCTAGAAGCTCGATCGCCTCTTGCTGAATGAAGGTTGAATCAACATCGAGCTGAACTAAACGCTTAACGAAAGACATTTTCTTCTCTATGCAACTGTGATCGACAGATCGGATTCGAGAGTCAGATTAGAAAGGGAGTGCTTTAAGGCCTCCAATGCGACACCAGATACGCGCATTTCGATGATCATGGGCGCTGTCGACTTGCGATCCAAACTCTCAATGTTTCCACCGGCAGAGACAATCGCTGCAGTTACCGTTCGCATATAACGTGGCAGCATCTTGGTTGCAGAGAGCGTAATAACCGACTGATTCTCTATATCGCGAGGGGCCTGGGAAAGGCTAAAGATTGAGGCAATATCTACCTGCAACCGCTCCGCGAGCTGGTTCAAATCTTCATCTATAGCTTCTTGATGATCAGGGTTTAAGGAAATATGCACTGTAAGAAACAATCGCTCCTTGATAATCATTTGGTCAATATCTATCACAGAGACAGCAAATGGTGAGAGAGTCTCGAAAAGAGAGTCGGCTAAGCCAGCTTTATCCTCACCTGTAAGAAGGATCAACCCTGAAAATATCTGCTGATTTTTGGTTTCTTGTGTCATAAGAAGGCAAGGTTATCGTGAATCACTAATGCTTTTGGTGAGGTTTGCGCCCTATCTCGCCTCCGACCCAGTATCTTTTGCATCTATGAGTAGCTCTGTTTTGACTCTTAACGAGGTCTCCGTTCGCAGAGGTGACCGCGTCATTCTGGGTCCGATCAACTTTGCTATCAATCACGGCGAACGTTGGGTAGTTCTTGGCCCCAATGGAGCTGGTAAATCGACCCTGCTGCAGATTCTTGCAACCAAGATCTTCCCAACTCAAGGCACGGTAACTGTGCTCGATAAAGAGATGGGCAAGGTTGACCTTTTTGAACTCCGCACACGAATTGGTCTTTGTGGTTCGGTGATTGCAGATGATATTCCTGTTGATGAAACAGTTAAGGATGTTGTCCTCACCGCCGCCTATGCGATCTTGGGTCGATGGAATGAGAGTTATGACCTTTGGGATGAATCACGCGCCATGGCGCTTTTAACAAACTTTGGCGTTCGCGAGTTAGGCGACAGACTCTACGGAACTTTGAGCGAAGGCGAAAAGAAGCGTGTACAGATCTCACGGGCATTGATGACAGATCCGGAACTGCTACTGCTTGATGAGCCAGCAGCCGGTTTAGATCTTGGTGGACGTGAAGATTTGCTACGACGTTTTGCAAACTTCTCCGCAGACCCTATGGCCCCCGCGACCATACTGGTTACTCATCACATCGAAGAGATTCCAGTTGGTACTACCCATGCTCTCCTGATCAAAGATGGATCAATTGCAGTCTCGGGACCAATTGATCAGGTCATTACCTCTGAGCATGTTTCAGCGGTCTTTGGAACCTCGATCTCCGTGACGCCTGAGTCAGGTCGGTTCTTCGCTCGTGCCTCTATTTGAGCAACTACATCCGCAGTGGCAGGCAGAACTAGCATCACACAAAGCTTTAATTGAAAGCATCGACAGCTTTATTTCCAACAGATCGGTAACCCCCGATTACAACTTGATTTTTAGGGCGCTGAATCAGCCCATTGAATCAACAAGAGTTGTCATATTTGGGCAAGACCCATATCCGACCAAGGGGCATGCACATGGCCTGGCCTTCTCAATTGATTCATCGATAACCAATCTGCCCGCATCCCTTCGTAATATTTACAAAGAGTTGTTCGCTGATCTCGGCATTACTCGAACACATGGTGATTTAAGTGATTGGGCTGATCAAGGCGTGATGCTTATTAATCGAGTATTGAGCACCGAAATTGGAAAATCTTTAGCTCATGAAAAAATAGGATGGCAAGAGATTACCGAAAGAGTTGCACAGGTTCTTGGCGAAAGGGATGTGATCGCAGTTTTGTGGGGGAGTACTGCGCTCCCACTCAAACAGTTTTTTCATGAACAATCTGTAATCACTTCGGTGCATCCAAGTCCCTTATCCGCCTATCGCGGATTCTTTGGCTCTTCTCCTTTTTCGCAGGTAAACGCAATGCTGCGTTCGAAGGGGTTGAAGGAAATCAACTGGTAAATGAAAAGGCCCCCGGTTTCCCAGGGGCCCTTCCTATAAGAGTACTTATCCAAGCCAAGAATTAATTGGTGAAGATAAGAAGTAGATCATGAACAGACCTGAAACTAGGTACATGAGTGGATGAACTTCCTTGCCACGACCTTGAACCAAGCGGATCACAACGTGTGTGATGAATCCTGCGCCGATACCAACAGAGATATTGTAAGTAAATGGCATCAAGATAATTGTTAGGAATGCTGGAACTCCGATTCCCATGTCATCCCAATCAATGTTCTTAATCTGGGACATCATGAGGAAACCTACGATAATCAATGCAGGTGTAGCAGCCTCGTAAGGAATGATTGCTACAAGAGGAGCCAAGAAGGTAGTAAGTAGGAATGCAACACCAGTTACGATCGAAGCAAGTCCTGTACGAGCACCTTCACCAACACCTGAAGCTGATTCGATGTAGCTAGTATTTGATGAAATACCTGCAGCACCACCTGCAGCAGCTGCTACAGAGTCAACCAAAAGAATCTTCTGGATGTTGTCAACATTTCCATCCTTATCAGCAAGTCCTGACTCATGACCGATTGCTGTAACTGTTCCGACAGTGTCGAAGAAATCAGAGAGCAAAAGGGTGAATAGAAGAAGAATTGCTGCGATCAATGAAACATTGTCAACGCTGAAAGCGCCAAAGAGATCGAACTGACCAGTGAAATCAAACTCTGGAACAGCGACAACTTCCTTAGGAATTGAAGGAATACCTAGCTGCCAACCACCATCAACGATTGTTGGAGGGTTTCCAGGAGTGAAGTTAGGTGCAATGTTGAACGCTCGTTGAATAACGATCGCCAAGACTGTAGCTGCACCGATTCCGATAAGGATTGCACCCTTGACCTTGCGAACCATAAGTCCGATGATCAAAAGAGTTCCGAAGACGAATACAACTGTCGGCCAACCAACGAGGTTTCCATTGACTCCTAGACCTACTGGAACTGGACCACTTGCTGTACGACGTACGAAACCGGCATCAACTAGACCGATAAGCGCGATGAAAAGTCCGATACCAACTGAGATTGCGATCTTGATCTGTGGTGGAACCGCCTTGAAAACTGCCACACGGAATCCGGTGAGCACCAATACCAAGATGATTAAACCTTCAAGAACAACAAGACCCATTGCAGCAGCCCATGACATCTGTGAAGCAATACCAACTGCAACGAAGGTATTGAGACCCAGACCTGTAGCAAGTGCTAATGGATAGTTAGCAATAGAACCCATCAGAATAGTTAGTACGCCAGCAACGAGTGCAGTTGTTGCAGCAACCATTGCAGGAGCAGGTTGTGCTCCACCAAATAGGAACTGGCCATTTGCATCTGGTGTGTACGCCAAGATAATTGGGTTAAGAGCCACGATGTAAGCCATCGTGAAGAAGGTTACGAGTCCGCCTCGAACCTCTTGGGCGATTGATGAGCCCCGCTCAGAGATTTTGAAGTATGAATCCAGCATGAAGTAGTGCCTTTCTAATTTTGTTAACGGGGGTGTTTGCGACCCCGTGTGCGATAGGGCGCACAACCCTTGGGAAGAGTTAAATCCTATGTGTTACCTGGAAGTAACCCGAGAAACGACTCCCAGGGCGATAGCGATTGATTGACCAATCAAGAGGGCGAATAAGAGGGTTCCTAACCCCACCGTGCCACCTAAGAGCCACCCAGCGACCAAAACTGAGCTCTCAATGGCCAATCGGACACGACCGATGCGAACACCTGAGCGGTTATGGATGGCGGTCATCAAACCATCGCGTGGACCTGGACCTAAACCACAGGTGATGTAGAGAGCTGATCCAAAGCCAACCATCGCGATTCCAACTAGGCAGTAGATGATTGCGATGAGGTAATTATCTTGTTCCGGAAAAAAAGTTACTCCAACTTGAATAGCAATAGCGATGATTGCGATATTAGAAAGTGTGCCAAATCCAGGTTTTTCTCTTAATGGAATCCATAACAACAGAACTAATGTACTGATTGCAAAGGTAGACCAACCCATTGTTATATCTAGCTTAGTTGAGACACCTTGCGCCAATACCGACCATGGAGCGTTGCCAATAGTGCTTTGAATAAGAAGTGAATCGCCAACTCCAAAAATAAAGAGGCCGAAAAAGAGAACTCCTACGCGTGAAGGATTGAGATCCCACCGTGAAGTTGCTGTCCAAGGTGTCTGGGGAACGGTTTTATGTGGACGTAGAAACTCCAGGAATGGATTGGACATTCACAGAGTATACTCAGTAAATGTTTCCAGGCGTTGGCACCGTAATAAATATCATCACCATTATTGGAGGAGCATCGCTCGGTGTTCTCGTAGGTAATCGAATGCCAGTACGAACACGAACTCTTCTCACCGATGTTCTGGGTCTAGTTACTTTATTAGGCGCTGCATCAGCCTTAATTCCTTTGTGGTCGGAGCGTTACTCATCTGCATTACCCCAAGGGTGGAGTTTGCTCGTCGTATTGGGCTCTCTTCTCATCGGAGGACTTATCGGCTCCGCACTAAAGCTCGAGAACAAACTTGATTCATTGGGGGAGAAGTTAAGGATTCGCTTTAAAGCATCAAGTGAATCCTCCTTTGTCGAAGGTTTTGTAGCCGCATCCCTTCTCTTTGCAATAGGACCTCTTGCCATCCTTGGAAGCATCAGCGATGGAATGGGAACTGGGATAGATCAATTGATTTTAAAGAGCACCCTCGACTTTTTCGCAGCTATGGCTTTTGCGACATCCTTGGGATGGGGAGTTGCTGTCTCGGCGCTGCCCGTTGGTATTTACCAGGGAGTGTGGACGGTAATCGGATTTGGCCTCGGTGAGATTTTAGAGGGGTATCAAATTGATGCCATGACAGTAGTCGGTGGCATCATGCTGATTTGTATTGCACTGA
>JBEAVJ010000036.1:0-6182 GCA_041160995.1 Actinomycetota bacterium
TCCAATGACAACAGCAACCAAAGTTCAGCAACTTAAGGATGGGCGTTGGAAGATCACAACAACCAAGACAAATGATCCATTTGGGTCACGAGGTAAAACATTCTTTGCCAATGAGGTAATTGTTGCTGCTGGTACCTTCAACACTCAAAAACTGCTTCATAAGATGAAGGATTCTGGAGTTTTACCTTTGATTTCAGATCGATTGGGTGATCTTTCGCGAACAAATAGTGAAGCGCTCACCGGGGCGATGATGAAAAATACAGATATAGATTTCAGTCAAGGAAGTGCAATTACATCCTCATTCTTCCCCGATGAGCACACCCACATCGAACCGGTGCGTTATGGCAAGGGCAGTAATTTAATGGGCTTGCTCCAAACGATTATGACTGATGGCAGTTCATCAAAGTTGCGTCGTAAGCAATGGCGGAAAGCTTTCCTCGCAAATCCCAATCTCTTAAAGAAAATTCTCGATGTTCGTAAATGGAGTGAGCGCACCGTAATTGCGTTGACGATGCAAAATGTTGATTCCTTCATTTCAGTTAAGCCAAAGCGAAGCTGGTTTGGTTGGCATCTAACATCAACCAATGACTCAGAGCATCCCAATGCAACCTACATTCCCGCTGCAAATGAAGTTGTTCGCCGTATTGCAGAAAAACATGGCGGAATCGCTGGTGGGCACATTGGCGATTTAATCGATGCGCCATTTACCGCCCACTTTGTTGGTGGCTGTGTAATTGGCCAAGATGCAAAGCTTGGTGTTGTAGATCCGTATCATCGAGTGTGGCACTACCCAACGCTTCATATTGTTGATGGATCAACAATTACCGCAAACCTTGGCGTTAACCCCTCATTAACAATCACAGCGCAAGCCGAACGCGCACTATCTCTGTGGCCGAATAAGGGCGAAAAAGATCACCGCCCGACACAAGGTCAAGGTTATGAAATGCTCTCACCCATTGCACCACACTCACCATTTGTACCCAAGGGTGCAGTTGGAGAACTCACAGTTCGTTAGGAGAACACATGTCTTCATGGGCTTTAGTTACAGGTGCAACAGCAGGAATAGGTGAGAGCTTTTCGCGACTATTAGCAGCCAATAAGTACAACCTTGTTCTGGTGGCTCGTGATCTGCCACGACTTCAAGAACGCGCTCAAGCGCTAGAGGCAAAATTTGGAATCAAAACCCATGTAATTCAGGCAGATCTTGCTACCGATGCGGGTTGCCTTACAGTTGAAAAGCACATTGCTGAAAATCAAATTGATGTACTCATTAACAATGCAGGCTTCGGTACAAGCAAAGCCTTCACAATGTCGACACTAGAGATTGAACAGCAGATGCTCGATGTACTCGTGCGTACACCAATGCGTCTGATGCATGTAGCTCTGCCATTAATGAAGCAGAGAAATCAGGGAATCATCATTAATGTTTCATCGGTGGCTGGTTACATCGCGGGTGGCTCTTACAGCGCTTCTAAGTCCTACTTAACAGTTCTCACTGAATCTCTGCACACAGAGCTTGCTGCAACAAATGTGAAGGTGAGCGCACTGTGCCCAGGCTTTACACGCACCGAGTTCCATCAGCGAGGCAAGATGTCGATGAAGGGGCTTCCTAACTTCATGTGGCTAAATTCCGATCGATTGGTTGAGCAATCATGGAAAGATGCCATGAAGGGCAAGGCGGTGAGCGTTCCGGGTTGGCAGTACAAGCTGCTTGTCTTTGTTGTACAGACCTTGGTTCCTCGTTCACTTGTTAGAAAGGTTGGCATGAATCTGAGGAACAAACAGAGAAAGTAGTGGTCATACATACCGGACTCACGGCGGGTTTTCAGCCTTCTTTAAGTGCCTAATCGATAGTATTACCTCATTACTACGAAAGGCACATACATGTTCCGCAAGATCGCATCACTTTCTGTAGCGCTCGTTGTCGCCGGTGGCGTCATGATCGCAGTACCTGCAGATGCAGCCGTAAAGATTTCTAACGGAGTTGCATGCAAGAAGTCAGGTCAAACTACTAAGACAAGTGGCGGAACTTACCGTTGCGCAAAGAATCCACTGGTTTCCAGCACCAAGTTGACCTGGCTATCTCTGGATTGCTTAACAGCGGCAAATGATGCCGTTAAGTCACAACGTGCTTCAGTGACAACAGCTGCAAACTTCAAGGCGCAGTTACCTGTCATCGATCTTGGAATCACAACTGAAACTGCAAACAAGGCAGAGATTCAAGCCAAACTTGATGAGGCGACAAAGCGTCAAGTAGCTGCGCAGGCCAAGTTGGCTGCTGCGACAACTGACGCGGATAAAAAGATTTTAACAACTGCGGTGGGCTCATGGACATCAGCGGTGCGTGCCTACGCAAGCAAGATTCGCAACATCGATATCACGATTAGAAAGTTAGAGGCTGCAAAGCTTGCAGCAACAAACAAGCCAGCAGAGCTTGCAGCAAATGTTGCCGATGCTCGTGCAAGTGCAAAGCTCATTTGTACTAAGGGCTTCTAACTCAAACCGCATTAGTAAAAACCCCGCTGCCTTTCAGGTGGCGGGGTTTTTTGTATCTATGGGAACCCCTATCCCTAAACTTTGAATATGTTCCTACTCTATGAGTATGCGCGGTGTGCGACTCATAGCCCCCATTCTCTTTGCGGTGCAGCTTGCTCTGCATAAAAGTTTCGCAGGGATCTGGAGCGATCTCATTCTCTTCAACAGCATCGCAATTGCCACTCTTGTTTCAGTCTTAGTCGCACCAAGAATTAACAATAAGTGGGCGCAACCGATGACCGCACTTGCCATCGGAAGTTGGAGCCTTGGCTCCATTATGGCCACCGCTAGCTCTTACATTGATTCATCGGCGGTGTTGGGCAAAGCATCTGATGCTCTGTATCTGCTCTTCTATCCCTTAGCTCTCCTAGGATTTCAACTACTTATCTCAATTCAACAACGGCTCACAGTTCTTGAGGTTGTAGATGCTTCAATCGTTGGTTTGGGTTTAAGTACTTTGGGGGCCGCCTTTGCCCTTCACCCGGTACTTCCCCACTTTGATGGTGATCTCCAGCAATCATTTCTGGCCATCATTTATCCAGTTGCTGATTTGGTATTGCTCTGTTTCATTATTGCGACAGCGGTTTTGCAGGGCTTCTCGATTCGGGGATTACTTCTATCTCTTGGAGTTCTCATGTATGCGGCAACCGATCTTTTCTTTCTCTGGCAAAACCTCAATATGAGTTACGAGTTTGGCTCGCTCGTAGATTATGGATGGCTCCTAGCTTTCATTGTTATTGCCGAGAGTTGTTGGCACTCCGCGACAGATAACAGAAGCAGAGGTGGAGTTAGCCCCGTGCTCATAACAATCTCTGTTTTCTTAAGCGCGACCTTGTTAGCACTGCTTGCTATCGCTCCAGATAACTTTCCACATTTCATTGTCATCCCTGCTATTGGAACTTTGGCTCTAGCTTTTGTCAGGATGAGTATCGCGCTCCATCAAGCTCGCAGTATTGGGCATGAAAGAATCTTGGCCAGAACAGATGAGTTAACAATGCTGCCAAATCGCAGAAGGTTGATCTCAGAGATTCCAAACTTTGCTTCGCGAAAAGGCTCATTGATGCTCTTAGATCTCGATGGATTTAAGCCGGTTAATGACTCTTATGGTCACGAGGTTGGTGACAAGGTTTTGCAGCAGGTGGCACAGCGATTTAGTAGAGCGATGCCGAGCAGCGCGTTGCTAGCTCGCTTAGGTGGAGATGAGTTTGGAATTCTGATCGATGGTTCACAAGAGGCGGTTATGGAGATCGCCTTAGCAATTCGCGGCACTCTGTCTTATCCATTTGTCATTGACGGCCACCAAATAAGTATCGGTGTAAGTATTGGAATTGCAGACAATGATGGCGGGGATGACCTATTGCTACGTGCAGATAATGCGATGTACGCCGCTAAGCGCCAGGCATTGGGGGTTTGTCAGCTTTAATCTCTTGTAAGCGAGCTAAAGCTTCATGGCGCTCAACGGCGTGATCAACAATTCTTTCTGGGTAACCCTTGCTGTAGCCATCGAGAAATAACCATGGTTCATGAATCTCTGCTGCAGATAAGTGGGCAAGCTCTGGCACGTACTTTCGAATGTAAACGCCATTTTCATCAAAGCGACGGCCTTGTTCGATGGGGTTGAAAACACGGTAATACGGTGAGGCATCTGTTCCTGTTCCAGCTGTCCACTGCCATCCGTGTGCATTAGATGCAACATCGTAATCAACGAGATGCTGCGCAAAAAAGCGTTCTCCTAATTGCCATTCTAGGTGCAGATCTTTGACTAAGAATGAGGCAACAACCATTCGTGTTCGGTTGTGCATCCAGCCTTCATGTACAAGTTGTCGCATCGCGGCATCCACAAATGGATAACCGGTTTTGCCTTCACACCACGCTTTGAATTGATCACCTGGTTTGTCATAACGCATCTGTGCAAACTTTGGTGAGTAATACTCAATATCGGTCATTGGGTTGTTAAACAAGACATCGGCGTAAAACTCACGCCATGCGATCTCTTTTCTAAAGGTGTCATGCGCCTTGCTTTCACCCAAGCCTGCAAGCAAAGTGCGTGGATGAATTTCGCCAAACTTTAAATACGATCCCATCTTGGATGTTCCATCAATTCCGGCAAAGTTTCTATTTTCGTCGTAGGAATCAAGGCCATTCTTGGTGAACTCTTTAAACCGCTTAAGCGCTGCAGCTTCCCCTGCTTGAATGACGTTCACGCCCTCTGGCATTGGAAAATCAGGGAATGCTCTGTACTCGGCTGTCGGTTCAACACAGGTAAATTTCTTGGGTGTTACCGCTGGTGCACGCCAGCCATGTGTTCTCCACCCTTTGTAGAAAGGTGTGTACACCTTGTACGGTGTCGCATCAGATGGTTTTAAGACTCGACCTGGTGCAACAGCGTATGGGCTGCCTGTTCTGACAAGAGTGATTCCTGCCGCTTCAACACGTGCATCGCGAGCTGCACCGTATCTTTCATACTCTGCTGAAATATGAACCTGCTCAACCCCATACTTTTTAATCAAAGTTGAGAGAACTTCTACTTGATCTCCTTCAATAAGGTGAAGTTTGTTGCCGAGTGATTCATCTAAATGGCGAAGTGATTGGCCCATGTAAGCCAGAAGTTTTGAACCAGCCTCTTTGATCTGTTGTTTGTCGAGAATAAAAAGCGGAATTACTTGATCAGATGATTCAATAGCGGCCAACAAGGCTGGATGATCATTGATGCGAAGATCGCGACGAAACCAGATAATTGATGTTTTCGGCGATGACATGGGATGATTAAATCACCATGCAGGAGATTAAGCGCTTCCAAATCCGTGGAGTTCCCGGCGAGGTTGTGCGCACCCGTTTTGCCGAGCGAATCGTGGATTACTGGACGCCTCGCGGCGGAAGTGAGCACCTGTTGATCGCACATGATGGTCAAAATGTCTTTGATGGAACAACAAGCACCCATAAACGTCAGACATGGAAGATGGCTCAAGCTGCGATCGATGTAGCAAATGAGCAAGGCGTTAAGCCCCCAACAATTATTGGCGTTTGGCACAGCGCCACCAAAGAGAACCCATGGGGACGAGCCAAGGATTTAGCACCTGAAAAATTCTTTACTTCAGGTTCTTATGTTGATCCTCGCTGGGCGATCAAGGATCCATCAATTGTTGTGCACTCAGATGCCTACTTACAGAAGATTTTTGAAGAGATCGTGCCTGCGATTCAAGGCCCACACTCCCCTGAGAAAACCGCTGTTATTGGCTCAAGCATGGGTGGTTTAGCAACTCTCTACGCAGCAATTCAGCATCCAGATAAGTTCACAACAGCTTTAGCATTATCTCCACACTGGGTTATTAGTGATGAGAATTTTGCGCGAGCGATGGTTGAGGCACTACCGCTGACACACAAAATCTGGATGAGCCGTGGAGATAAAGGTTTAGATAAAGAGTATGTGTCGCTGCAAAACTTTGTTGATTCCTTAATGCGCAAACGTGGATTTACCAACAACTTTGAATCAAAGGTTTATAAGCGAAGCGGTCACAATGAAAGATCCTGGGCAAAATACCTACAAGAGCCACTCAGATTCTGGCTTAGCGCGTAACTTCCCAAATTGCTTGGGTTGCTTCCTTTGATTTAACAGCAAACTTAGAACCCGAAGCGTTCGCACCATA
>JBEAVJ010000140.1:0-3533 GCA_041160995.1 Actinomycetota bacterium
TGGATCAATGCTTATGGGTTCATGGTTCGGTGGAAACTTCAAGGAGCAGTCAGAAGCTGACTACCTAGATCTTTCAATCATTCCATTCCCAGAAATCAACCCAGAGCATGGTCGCGACACAATCGATGCACCAATTGATGGCTACTGCGTAGCTGCAAACGGTACAAATAACGAGGGTGGAGCAGACTTCTTGAAGTTTGCTGGCGATATCGAGGGTGTAAATGCAATTCTTGGCGCGAAGGATGCAAACGGAGCAAGTATTCCGATGACATCAGCGAACAAGGGTCAAGACACATCTTCATACGATCCATTCCAGAAGGAACAGCTTGCTGTTATGGCAGAAGCCAAGTACATCACTCAGTTCCTTGATCGCTCCAAAGGATGTTGCAAAGATCCAAGAGACTTTGCAGTCACAGTGGGATGCACTTCCTCCTCTAGCTTAATTCGTTTGGCTTAATCATTAATTCAATTATTGATTAACAAAAAGATTAAATTAGAGATAGGGTTACAAGTATGAGCTCGACGGCGAAAGACAGCACTAAGGTCTCTCGCCGTCGAGCCTTTTCCAAGGCAGATCGCACAACTCTTGGTGCATTCGTAGGAATTCCGCTCTTCTTCCACTTGTTACTAGTGTGGATCCCAGCGGTCTTAACAATTCTTCTTTCATTTACATATTGGTCAGGAATTTCAATCAGCCGAATTAAATGGGCTGGCTTGGCTAACTATCAAAACATTTTCTTCGACACCCCTGCTTTCTGGGAAGGTCTTAAGAACAACGTCATCTGGTTGGGTTGGTTCGCATTAATTGCTACCCCACTTGGAATTTTGCTTGCATATCAAATCGATCGACAGATCCGCGGACACAAGTTTTATGAAACCGCGTACTACCTACCGGTTGTGCTTTCACTTGCAGTAACTGGAATTATCTGGAACTTCCTACTTCGCCCAGATGGCTTTGTTAATGGGCTCTTTGGTCGTGATATTGATAATGCGATTTCATTCTTTGGCAATTACGACATCAACATTTATGTCATTTTGACTATCGCCTCTTGGCGACATATTGGTTACATCATGCTTTTGTATTTAGCTGGCCTCAAGTCAGTTGATTCAGCGCTCCGTGAAGCAGCATCCCTTGATGGTGCCACGGAATGGCAGACCTTTAAGAAGGTTGTTTTCCCTTCAATGAAGCCGGTAAACATCATCGTTATCGTTATTACGATCATCGAATCCCTGCGAGCATTCGACATTGTTTACATTATTTATGGCTCATCCGCGGGCTTCCCAATTCTGGGTACCTTGGTATTCCAGAACATCGCAGGCGAGGGTGCATCTATGAAGGGTGCGGCTTACGCAGTTATTCTCTTTGTGCTCTCGATTGGACCAATTATCGCCTACCTCCGTGCAACCTTTAAGAGTGATGTCCAATGAGCGTAGATCTAGAACTCGCGAACAAGCAGAAGGTTAAGGATCGCATCATCTCTGCATTTATCGGTGTCTTTGCAATTGTTTGGATCTTCCCAATTGCTTGGACGATCTGGACTTCATTGCGCCCATACAAGGATGTTCGTTCCAATGGTCTCTTCTCGATTCCAAAAACTTTGAATTTAGATAACTACACCGAAGCAATTTCTCGCATGGATTTACCGTTGTATTTCTGGAATACAGCTCTCATCACAGTTCCTGCGGTATTCCTAACTCTATTCTTCGGCTCATTGATTGCATTCGTGGTTAGCCGTTACTCATTCAAATGGAATGTTTCGTTGCTTCTACTTTTCACAGCAGGAAACCTTCTTCCTGCTCAGCTTGTATTTATTCCAGTCTTTAAGATGTATGTCACTTTGGGTAAAGCGGTTGGAATGCCACGTCTCTTGTACGACTCCCCATGGGGCGTTGTATTGATTCACGTTGCATTCCAGATGGGCTTTGCAACATTTGTACTTTCTAGTTACATGAAGACCGTTCCAAAAGAGATTAGCGAATCAGCAATGGTTGATGGAGCTAGCGTCTTTACCCACTACACCAAGGTGATGTTGCCTTTGCTTCGACCAGCGCTGGCTTCACTCGGTGTACTTATGACAACCTGGATTTACAACGATTTCTTCTGGGCGCTTGTGCTCATGTCCTCCGATTCAAAACGACCGATCACTTCCGCCCTCGGTCGACTGCAGGGCGAATTTGTAACGGATTACAACCTTTTGGCAGCTGGCGCCACAATCGCAGCCTTGCCGACCCTCATTGTCTTCTTCTTATTACGTAAGCAGTTTGTATCAGGCTTAACACTCGGCTCAACCAAGGGCTAATTTAAGAAAGCTGGGAGAAATGAAAGCAATTCAGATCACCGAATTTGGTGGTCCAGATGTCATGCACCTCGTAGATCTAGAGGAGCCGAAGGCTGCAGAGGGTTTAGAGCTCATTACCGTCTCTGCCATTGGAATCAACTACGCAGATACACATCAAACAGAAAACTCATACCTTTCAGCGCAGAAGCTTCCATTGATTCCAGGAATCGAAGTTGTTGGAACTACATCAAAAGGTATTCGTGTTCTAGCACCAGTTGATGGTGGGGGATATGCACAAAAAGCTCTCACACATCCTGCAACCATGATTCCAATTCCAGATGGCGTTACAGATGAACAAGCGCTGTGCATGTTGGTTCAAGGATCAACCGCTTGGCATATTTTGAAAACTGTAGGACACCTAAAGCCAGGAGAAACAGTTGTTGTTCATGCAGCAGCTGGTGGCGTCGGAACAATCGCAATTCAATTGGCAAAGATGTGGGGAGCAAAGGTTATTGCTGTTGCCTCCTCTGAAGGAAAGCGCGCCCTTGCAACATCACTTGGTGCCGATGTAGTTGTTGAAGCAACTCATGAGAACTTGGGCGATGCGATCAAGGCTGCCAATGGTGGCAAGCGCGTTAACTTGATTCTTGAAATGGTTGGCGGAAAAACATTTGATGACAGCCTCGAAATTCTTGCGCCTTTTGGTCGCTTAGTTACTTATGGAATGGCATCACGAGTTGCACCAACCATGATTCAGCCAGCATCACTTATGGGTGGTTCAAAGACAATTACTGGATTTTGGTTGTCACATTGCTTCGGTAAAAAAGAGTTAATGAATGATGTGATTGAGCAACTCTTTGCCCTTGTAGTAGAAGGAAAGTTGAAGCCAGTAATCGGCGCGACTTATCCACTCAGTGAAGCAAGCAAGGCCCACAAGGCGATGCTTAGCCGCGAGACGACGGGCAAAATCACGCTAAATCCCGCTCTATAAGAAGGTAATTTTTCCAAAGTGGAAGTAAGAAGGTAGGCTCAGCACTCGATCAACGCCCCCCTAGCTCAGTCGGTAGAGTGTTTCCATGGTAAGGAAAAGGTCACCGGTTCGATTCCGGTGGGGGGCTCGAAAGAGGTCCTTCACCAAGAGGTACCTATCTTTCTAACGCACAACCCTTGGCGGGGTAGCTCAGCTTGGTAGAGCAAGCGGCTCATAATCGCTGTGTCGTGGGTTCAAATCCCGCCTCCGCTACTAGTTCCACA